>JAJQGF010000044.1 GCA_021200695.1 Lachnospiraceae bacterium | reverse complement strand
ACTGATGATTTGGTGCGCGTTGTTACGGTAGAAAGCGCGGAAAGAGTGGCATGCCTGTTAGAAAGCTTTACCGATACATGGCTTCTTGCGGGTGGAAATGTGGCGGCTGCGGTGGACGGCTCGTGGGAAAATACGGATTTAGAGCTTGATGACAGTGTTATAAGGCTGGGAAGCAGTATGAACCCGGAAATTGAAGCTGTTATTGCGGCAAGTCCCGATTTATGTCTGGCGAGCGCTCAGGTAAACGGGCAGCTTGAGCTTGAGGAGCAGCTTACACAGGCGGGAATTACAGTTGCTTATTTTAATGTATCTGATTTTGACGAATATCTTCATATGCTTGATATCTGTACTGATATAACGGGTCGCAAGGACCTGTATGAGGAAAATGGTCTGAGTGTTGAAGAGGAAATAGAGGAGGTATTGTTAAGAACTGACGGAAGCGCACCGACTGTACTGTACCTTCGCGCATCCTCAACCTCAATAAAAGCCAAAGGCAGCAGTGGAAGCGTTGGAAGTGAGATATTATATAATCTTGGCTGTGTAAATATTGCTGACAGCGATGAGAGCCTGTTGGAGGAGTTAAGCATGGAGGCAATAATTGAGGCTGACCCGGAATATATATTTGTTGTTCCATATGGAAATAATATGGCAGCGGCGGAGAAGCTCATAGAGGAGCAGCTGCTAAGCAATCCTGCATGGGCATCGCTTACTGCTGTCAGGGAGGGCAATTATTATGTGCTTGACAAGAGGCTTTACCATTTAAAGCCGAATGCGAAATGGGGAGAGGCATACAGGGGGCTTGCAGATATTTTGTACCCATAACTATACGAAGAAATAATATTCCCCATCTTCATCATGAAATTTTTTGATTTTTACACTAAATACATCTTCAATAACATGCTGCTTTCTGCATTCCGCCGGAGTGCCGATAGCAGCTATTTTTCTGTTGCTCATAACAACAAGAGTGTCTGAAATACGGAATGCCTGATTCAAATCATGCAGTACCAAAAGTATTGTTCTGCCGTCTGTGCGAAGTCTGTCAAGCATTTTTAAAAAGTAAAGCTGCCCGGCAGGGTCAAGATATGTCGTAGGCTCATCAAGCACAAGCAAACTGCAGTCCTGTGCCAGCACCATGGAAAAGAATACTCTTTGCCGTATTCCGCCGGATAAGGTATCAGTGTATTGCGGGGAATATTCGCTTACCTGTGAAAAATCCATTGCCGATTTAACAATCTCTCTGTCACGATTGTCTAATCTTCTGGAAAAACCAAGATAGGGAAATCGTCCGTGCTCTACCAGGGTATGTGTTGGAAGTGATGGTATTATTGTCCGCACCTGAGGCAGAAAAGACACCATTTTTGCCCTCTCCTTAGGCGGGAGTGAAAGGAAGCTCCTGCCGTCTATAAATATTTCACCGGAGGTTACCCTTGTTGAGCCGTTTAGACATTGCAGGAGTGTAGTTTTTCCGCTGCCGTTGGGACCTATGACGGTGGTTATTTCTCCCCTTTTTACATGAAGGCATATATCTGAAAGTATCTGAGTGCCTCCAAGAGAGGCATACACATTTTTGAAATCAAGCATTTACCCTGCGTCCCCCGTTCTTTTTAAACAAAAGATACAGAAAGAATGGCCCCCCGATGAATGCCATAATTATGCCGGCGGGAAGCTCGTATGGGGCAAAAAGAACTCTGCCGACGAGGTCGCACAGCAGTACAAAGCTTGCCCCCAAAAGTGCGCTACACGGAAGCAGCAGGCGGGAGTCGTTTCCGAAAAGGCGTCTGCATATATGGGGAACAATTAAACCTATAAAGCTTAAAAGACCTGAATAGCTTACAATACAGCCCGCCATTACGCTTGCAAGAAGAAGCAAAAAGAGACGCGAGCGGTTTACATTAAGCCCCAGCGCCCTGGCAATGTCATCACCCAGCCCAAGTACATTCAAGTGCGCTGAATAGAAAAATGATATTATTACTGCAGTCAGAATAAGAATAGCCGGAAGCGATATTTTGCTTAAGGTAAGCCCTGACAGTGAGCCAAGCATAAAGGCTGTAAGGTTTACGGATATGTCAGTATCAAGAAGCTTAATGGTGTTAATTCCGGCATTTAAAAAGCTGGATATGGTAATTCCCGCAAGAATTATAGTGGTGCGTGAGCTGTCTGCCATATAGGCGAGCCAAAATACTGCGATGGAGGTTAAAAAAGCACCTGCAAATGCGAAAAGAGAAAGCAGCCGTGTATCAAAGGGGAAAAATATCATTCCTATCATCACCGCAAAGCCTGAGCCTGAATTTACTCCTATTGTGTTAGGGCTGGCAAGGGAATTATTCATAACACCCTGAAGTATTACACCTGCGCATGCAAGTCCCATTCCCGCAAGCATACCGCCGAGAACGCGGGGTATGCGAACGGTAGTGATAAGAATATAGGCTGTGGAGGAGCGGTCAACTCCTGTTAATACCTGCCATACATCTCCCGGTGCAATTTTTACGCTGCCTATAAGAATGCCGAGGCATGCGGAGATGATAAGCAGTATAAAAAGAGCGCATATCAGGAGTGCGGACCTGCGTTGGTTTTCCCTGAAGGCATCCGGACTGCTATGAATTGTATCTGAGGTGCTTTGCCTGAATTTATTCTTGTTTGTCAACATGGCGGTATTTTCCTGAGCTTTTGTTATTGAATTATGTTAACACAGAGGAGTTTTTTTGGCAATGCCCTGATTAAAATTCAGTTAGGGCCGTGAATATACCATTCGAATTGAAATTTTTCAGGCTATCTTTTAAAAAGATATTTTGACTTTTTTTTGCCTCAGCGCCGCCTTTTATCTTTATTTGGAATGAGGGGAAAAAAGGATACATGTCCATCTGAGCAGGCTTCGTAAATTTCTCC
>JAJQGF010000260.1 GCA_021200695.1 Lachnospiraceae bacterium | reverse complement strand
AGGAGAACTGATGAATCGGTGTAACCTTAGGCTGAAATGCTTTTCTTGAGGCCTTTTCCGTAACTTCTTCATCAGAAGCATCTGTGCTTTTAGCCCTTGATGACCTTCTGGGGGCAGGAGTCTCCTCCTCTTCATCATCCAGATAATCATCATCCTCTTCATCATTAAGCTTCATATAATTCAAAAACTTGTCCATAACACCCATTTTACGGTTCTCCTTTTCGGCGCAGACTACATATTATTATAATTTCGTTCACCAAAAATCCCGGTTCCAACGCGAACGTATGTGGAACCCTCCTCAACTGCAACTTTATAATCGCCTGTCATGCCCATTGATAAAACATTCATAGAAACATTATCAATGTTTTTACTTCCTATGTCAACAGCCAATTGTTTCATTTTTTGAAAATATTTTCGGTTTTCTTCGGGACTTTCAACAAACGGAGCTATCGTCATTAGACCCTTTATATGAATTGCCGGAAGCTTTGCCGCCTCCATGACAAGGGATACAGCTTCCTCACATGTTGTGCCGAACTTCCTCTCCTCTCCGGCCATATTCACTTCAATAAGTATGTTAACCTCTGTTTGTTTTTTCAAGGCCTCCTCACTTATAGTCCGGGCCAGCCTGAGCGAATCCACGCTGTGTATCATATACACCTTATCAACGATATACTTAACCTTATTGCGCTGAAGATGACCTATCATATGCCATCTGATATCCGAAGGAAGCTCCGGCAGCTTGTCCATAATCTCCTGTACCTTGTTCTCCCCAAAGTCCCTGACTCCCGTATCATATGCCTCCCTGATTAGCTCCGCCGGCTTTGTTTTGCTTACCGCTATAAGCGTGACGGCATCTCTTTCCCTGCCGCTTTTCATACATGCAGCAGCTATCTCTTTATTGACAAGCTCTATATTTACCTTAATCATCCGATTGCCACTCCTGAATATGTTTAATCATTAATAAGCTGGTCGTCACTTACTGTATCCGCATTAAGCGCGATATAATCGTAAACCCTGAGACCATAATCAGTATTTGCCTTTACTATCGAGTATTCATCATTAGAGTACAAAATATTAATCTGCTTAAAATCAGCATACCCCTTATTTACATTATAAACCCCGGTAAGGGTAGCCCTCTCCGAAACCACAAAGGTATCCTGACTGTCCTGCCTGTGTAGAATATCACCTGCACTAACAAATGAATTATCCAGATAATACTTTTTTTCATCAGAATCATAGCTGTAAAAATCCATCTGGACAAATTCAACGGAGACAGTACCATCCTCCAGATAGCACTCCCTGTATATACCGTTCTGTCCATCGTTTTCCTCAGTCAGCACAAACTCCTCCGGCACCAGAAAAAATTCCTTCTGTACAATAGCTGAATTTGGTATTTTAAGTCCTGTCTGCTCGTTAAGAATAAGTTCAATATCAAGAAACCTGTCTGACACAAAGGTTATCATTGAATTTGTAAAGGACAGCTGTAAATATGTATTGCCATCCCCATTATAGAGCAGCGATACCTTGCCCCATGATTCATATTGGTTCTTAAGGAATCTTACCTTTATATAATCCTCCTCAAGAAGCTCAGCGCCTCTTTCCTGGTCTATCGGAATCACGACAGACCAATTCTCGTTCGTGGAAAGCTTATATACCGCATCTCCGGCAGCCATTAGCTCATTGCCGGTAAGCTGTTTTTTCTCATATGTATCCGTATCAAATATATCGGAGGTAACATCCTCAGCCTGCAAGGCTTCATATCCGTCAGTCCAATATGAGACAATTCCCGTCCGGGAAGCATAGCAAAGATTTACAATATTGGCAACCTCATCTGAAGACGTCATATTGTTAATGCTCTGAAGCATACTGTTGTTTGCTATCTTTAATACTGTGCTTTCCAAATAATATTTAAAATCATAAACATTTGTATATGTAAGACTGTCATATTCATGCATAAAATTAACAATCTCACTTCTAAATTCAGTTAACTCCCTGTCTGTAAGGGTATTTTCGCCAAGACTTAGCTCCTCAATGTACTCGTTCAGCCTTCCCGTCTCATCAACTGCATACACCAGGTCTCCATTTGCGACACGTGAGTTTTCCCGTGCGTAATAATTGACATATCCCGAAGTGTCAAGCGTTACTATCTCCTCATCCCTGAGAACAACGCCTCTGTATGTATTATCCGTTGCAAGAGAGCCTTCCTTGACCTCATATCTTACTATATGGCTTGTTCTGAAATACATGACAATACATATAAGCACATAGAACAATATGGCCACAAAGATAAGCATACCAATATTAAGATTAAGCGGTTTTCGCATTTTAACCACTTTGCGGTTTGATTTTTTCCTTCTGTCTGCCAAATTTATGCTCCTCCGGGACTCCCGCTTCTGCCAATTAAAAGCCTCGCACATAAGTCCGAGGCTTTATTACGGCTTTATATCATCTACAGTGAAACGGTTATCTTATCCTTGAGGCCTTCGGGAAGCTCCTCCTTATCCAATGAAACACTAAGAATGAAATCAACTCCAAACGTCCCGCTTATCTTTTCAAGCTTTTCAATTACGGGAAGAATATCCTTTCCCTCAAGTGAAGAAATTTTTAAAAAGCTGTCAAAATACATCTGCTCAAGGTCGTGATCCTGTGAAATTATACCACACACAAATCCGATAAACTCACTGCTGTTTTCAATCATATACTGTGAAACATCAATCAGACGAACCTTATTGTTCAACTCATACATATGCTGGGTACTCTTGTCAAGATAAACAATACTTCCGGAAATCTCTTTTATTTCGCTGTTAACCTTGTCTAATAACTGTTTTGTCTTGCCTTTGCCCTTCCTGCCTACTATTAACTGAACCATTGGTAACCCTCCTATTGTATGTATATTG
>JAJQGF010000254.1 GCA_021200695.1 Lachnospiraceae bacterium | reverse complement strand
GGTAATATTAGTCATTATATTAAATGATGCTGCCCGCAAGATACCGGTACAGTATGCCAAGAAAATGCAAGGAAGAAAAATGGTTGGCGGCAATTCCTCCAACATTCCTTTAAAGGTAAATACCTCAGGAGTTATTCCCATAATTTTTGCACAGTCAATTATGCAGTTTCCCATACTGATATGCTCTTTTATAGGATATGAGGGCACTGGAGTTTGGAGTCATATATTAAAGGGACTGAATTCAAGCTATTGGTGCAGTCCCAGCCAGCCTGTATATTCATTGGGTCTGTTATTGTATGTAATTCTTATCGTATTTTTTGCGTATTTCTATACATCAATAACCTTTAATCCATTGATGATAGCTGATAATCTCAAGAAACAGGGAGGCTTTATTCCGGGTATCAGACCTGGAAAGCCTACAAGCGATTATCTGAACAGGGTGCTGAATTATATTGTATTCATTGGCGCTGTAGGACTTATAATTGTATCTGTGCTGCCGTATTTCTTTAACGGTATTTTTGGAGCAAGCGTATCCTTTGGAGGTACGAGTCTTATAATTATTGTGAGTGTTGTGCTTGAGACTCTTAAACAGATAGAATCAATGATGCTTGTAAGAAATTATAAGGGCTTCCTTGAGGATTAAACAATATAAACAGCTCTATCACATGTTAAAAAGACGACCACGGTCAATAAATCAGACCGTGGTCAATTTTTAATATTGCAATATAGTAAAAAAAAGGCTAAAATGTAAATGTTGAACGCTGATATGGCGGGTTACGGAAAGGGAAGAATAATATGAAGATTGTTATGTTAGGTGCGCCCGGTGCGGGTAAAGGCACTCAGGCAAAAATGATTGCTGAAAAGTATAGTATTCCCCATGTATCTACCGGTGACATTTTCCGTGCAAATATTAAGAATGGTACTGAGTTGGGAAGAGAAGCAAAACAATACATGGATAAGGGACAGCTTGTACCTGATGAACTGACTGTAAAGCTGCTTTTGGACAGAGTAGCGCAGCCCGACTGTGCTGAGGGATATGTACTCGATGGCTTCCCAAGAACGATTCCTCAGGCTGAGGTTCTTGACCGGGAGCTGGCAAAGTTAGGAGATGCAATTGATTATGCCATTAATGTTGATGTTCCTGATGAGAATATTGTAAAGAGAATGTCAGGCAGACGAGCATGTCTGTCATGTGGTGCAACCTATCACATAGAGCATATTCCACCCAGAAAAGAGGGAGTCTGTGATAGCTGCGGACAGCCGCTTGTATTACGTGACGATGATAAGCCTGAGACTGTTTTAAACCGTCTTAAGGTGTACCATGACCAGACCCAGCCCCTTATTGATTTTTATACTGAAAAGGGTGTGCTTAAGACTGTGGACGGAACTGTTGATATGAAGGATGTGTTTTCGGCCATAGCTGCAATATTGGATTAATATAATGGCGGTTACTGTTAAATCAGAGCGTGAGATAATCCTGATGCGGGAATCCTGCCGGCTGCTTGCGGTTGTGCACAGGGAGCTGGAGGAGAAGCTTCGTCCGGGGATGACGACCTTGGATATTGATGCTCTTGGCGAGAAAATTATAAGGCAGCTTGGCTGTGTGCCTAATTTTAAAAATTATAACGGTTATCCCGCAAGCATCTGCGTTTCCGTAAATGATGAGGTAGTGCATGGTATTCCATCAAAGAACAGAGTGCTTAATGAAGGCGATATTGTAAGTCTTGATGCGGGTCTTATATATAAGGGTTATCATTCAGATGCGGCGAGAACCCATGGCATAGGTGAGATATCCCCGGAGGCCGCTAAGCTTATAGATGTGACAAGAGAGAGCTTTTTTGCGGGAATAAAGATGGCAAGGGCAGGAAATCATTTATATGATATTTCAAATGCTATAGCATCATATGTCCGGCCATATGGATATGGAATCGTACGCGAGCTTATGGGACATGGGATAGGAACAAGCCTCCATGAGGAACCAATGATTCCCAATTTTGCGCAGAGGAGACGTGGCATGAAGCTGCAGCCGGGAATGACGCTTGCAATCGAACCAATGCTGAACATGGGTACGCCGGATGTGGAATGGCTTGATGACGATTGGACGGTGGTTACCAGAGATGGCGCTATATCAGCGCATTATGAAAACACTGTGCTTATAACAGACGGTGAACCCGAGATACTGACCTTATACTAAATATTGTATTTTGTCCGATGAATTGTCAGCTATTATTTATAGAAGGAATGCCGCAGCATATGCGGTGGGAGAAAACCATGATAGGACATTTTGCAACTTCAAAGGCAGGACATGACAAGGATAAATGTTATGTTATTGTCGGGGAGGAGGGGGATTTTGTTTATCTCAGCGATGGAAGGCTGAAAACCCTGGCATCTCCCAAGAAGAAGCGTAAAAAGCATATACAGCTCATAAACCGTATGATACCGGAGGAGATAATAAATAAGCTTCCTGCTATAGGAAGTGAAGGCGTTGATGCGGTGAGAGATGAGGAAATAAAGTATCAGATAAAGCAATATATGAAGCTTTTATAGTTATAATGGAGGAGATTATGTCAAAGAGTGATGTTATTGAAATTGAGGGAACAGTAGTTGAGAAGCTTCCAAACACTATGTTTCGTGTTGAGCTTTCAAACGGGCATCGTGTGCTCGCTACGATAAGCGGAAAGCTCCGTCAGAATTTTATAAGGATTCTTCCCGGCGACAAGGTTACATTAGAGCTTTCGCCATATGACCTGAGTAAGGGCCGCATTATCTGGAGAGATAAATAGTTACAAAAACTCTTAAATAGCCTCTTGCAATTTGCAAGGGGCTATGTTACAATATAAAACGGTCTTTTTTGAAAGGAGGGTTTAAAGATGAAGGTTAGGTCATCAGTAAAACCG
>JAJQGF010000201.1 GCA_021200695.1 Lachnospiraceae bacterium | reverse complement strand
GTGATAAGAACCGGTCTTGAGATGATAGCGCTTGTTATTTTCGGAGGATTTTGCGGGGTTATGTCGGGAGTGTTTGCCAATCTTTGCAGCCAGAATTTTGGCAATGATGTGCGCAAGGCAGCCTTTTCAAGAATTATGTCCTTTTCCTTTGAGCAGACGGACAAATTCTCCTCAGGCTCTCTTATCACTCGTGTCACAAACGACATTACGCAGCTGCAGAATCTTGTAACACAGTGTATCAGAGGCTTTATACGTACATTTATACTGTTTGGCGGCGGAATAGTATGTATGCTGACGCTGGATATGAGCTTTGGTACGGTTGTAGCGTGTGCGCTGCCGCTTATAATTATATGTGTGGTTTATTTTATCTCAAGAGCAAATCCTATTTTTACAGTCCTTCAGGATAAGCTTGACAAAATGAATAATGTAATGCAGGAAAATGTGTCGGGCGCAAGGGTTGTAAAGGCATATGTCAGGGAGGATTATGAGAAGCGGCGCTTTGGCGTCTCAAATGATGAGCTGGTGGGCACACAGCTCAATGTACTTTTGCTTTTTTCATACATGACTCCTATTATGAACATAATATTAAATATTTCAGTTGTGGCTATTATAAAGGTTGGTGCGGTACGCGTGGGAGAGGGAAGCGTAACACCCGGAGACGTTATGGCTGCAATTACCTACATATCACAGATTTTAAATGCGGTTATGCGTATGACGATGATATTCCAGACTGTATCAAGAGGTGTCGCCTCAGGCAGACGTATCAATGAGGTTATTATTACCGAGCCGACTATCAGGGACGGAGAATATAAGAATACTGCGAAGAGCCGCGGAAAGGTCGAATTCAGAAATGTATCGTTTGCCTATCCCGGTGCGGGAAATGAAGAAATAATCAGCAATTTTAGTCTGACTATAAATCCCGGTGAGACAGTGGGCATTCTCGGTGCTACGGGCTGTGGCAAGTCCAGTCTGGTAAATCTGATTCCCAGATTTTATGATGTGACGGACGGAAGTGTTCTTGTGGATGATGTCGATGTACGTGAATATAAGCTTTCTGACCTTCGCAGCAGGATTTCAATAGCTCTTCAGAAAAGCGAGCTGTTCAGCACTACAATCCGTGAAAATATTGAATGGGGCAGAACGGGGGCGTCGGACGAAGAAATTCGCCATGCAGCGGGAGTGGCTCAGGCTCTTGAATTTATTGACAGCAGAGATGAAGGGCTTGACACTTTGGTGGCTCAGGGAGGACACAGCCTGTCAGGAGGACAGAAGCAGCGTGTTGCAATAAGCCGTGCGGTGCTTAAGAATGCGGAAATACTTATTTTTGATGATACCACGAGCGCTCTTGACTTAAAGACGGAGGCTAAGCTTTATTCAGCGCTGAAGTCTGAATATCCGGGGCTGACAAAAATAATAATTGCACAGAGGATAGCATCAGTAAAGGATGCCGACCGGATTGCGGTAATTGAAAACGGCGGGCTTGCAGCGTGCGGAAGCCATGATGAGCTTATGAAGAGCAGTGAAATTTACAGAGATATATATGATTCGCAGTTAAAAAAGTAAGGGTGAAAAAATGGCTGAAAATAATGCTTCGTCACTTAACAATTATAAAATTCCCGGAATGAGGGGACCAAGAAACCGTCAGGAGACGGAAAAGGCGCAGGACCAAAAGGGCACACTAATCCGTCTTGCCGGCTATTTCAGGGATGAGATAAAGATTGTAATAATGCTGTTGCTGGTAGTGCTTGTGGTGGTGTTGTGCTCTATTTATGCTCCAAAGCTTCAGAGCAATGCAATCGACTGCATTTCAACGGGTGATTTCGGAGGTCTTACTCCGATACTTATCACAATGCTTGCAGTATATATTATACATAGTCTTGGCACATTTCTTCAGAGCAGAAGCAGCGCAATTTTAAGTCAGCAGGTGGTTAAGAGGCTTAGAAATGATTTGTTTGACTGTATTGTAAATCTTCCGGTGGGATATCTTGACAGCCATTCACACGGAGATATAATGAGCCGCATGACTAATGATGTCGAAAATATTTCAAATACTGTGTCGCAGTCTCTAAGCTCGCTTTTTTCAGGTCTGCTGACAATAATAGGCACGGTTTTTATGATGGTTTCACTGTGTCCCCAGCTTGCGCTTTTATCATGTGCAACGGTAATATTAACCTTAATTGCAACAAAATTCCTGTCTAAGGCAATGAAGCTGTTTTTTGTAAAGCGTCAGGTTCTTCTTGGTGAGCTTAATGGGACGGTGGAGGAGATGATAGGCGGCTACAAGACTGTAGTTGCTTACGAGCGTCAGGAGGCGGTAATGGCTTCATTTGAAAAAACCTCTGACGAACTGACAAAGGCCGGAATAATTGCCGAGATACTTGGCGGCTCAATGGGACCGGTTATGAATGTCATAAATAATATAGGCTTTGTAATAATAGCTGCGTTTGGCGGATATTTTGCTGTTAAGGGAGTTATATCAATAGGAATTATATCTGCATTCATAGTATATGCAAAGCAGTTCGGGCGTCCTATAGATGAGCTTGCACAGATATACGGACAGATACAGACAGCTATTGCAGGCGCAGAGCGTGTGTTTGCGGTTATGGATGAGCAGCGGGAGGATAAATCAGGCACGGAAAATATGGATTCTGCAAAGGGGATTATAAGCTTTAAGGATGTTAATTTTTCTTATATACCCGGACAGCAGGTGCTTCACGACTTTAATTTGGAGGTAAAGGCAGGCCATAAGATTGCACTTGTCGGCGCTACTGGAAGCGGTAAGACGACAGTGGTGAATCTGCTTATGAGATTTTATTCTGCTGACAGCGGAGAGATTCTTATTGACGGTATAAATATAAAGGATATCAACTGCGGCAGCCTCAGGAGAAATACGGCAATCGTGCTTCAGG
>JAJQGF010000280.1 GCA_021200695.1 Lachnospiraceae bacterium | reverse complement strand
TCTTTTTTCCTCCCTCGTAGTCAGCTCCTTTCCATCGCCCAATCCAAACAGCACAGCGGGCGACGGAGTAAATGTGAACACGCAGGCGGCAAGACCCTCCTCCTTACGGGAAATAATTTCCTCAAGCAGCCTTCGGTGTCCTATATGAATGCCGTCAAATTTACCTATTGTAACCGCGGTCTCCCTCTCAATAAAAAAATCTGCTGTTCCGACTATTATCTCCACATTATCTCTCCAATCCGGATTATATATGAATTTTCACATAAAGAGCTTTACCGGCTTATACCACAACCTTTCCGAGTCATACGCATATATTCCGACAAAGCTTCCGTCCTCACTGTATACCCTTACCCACTCTCCGTCACGGAAGGTCTTTTTCTCAACAGTATGTATGGGAAGAAATGCATTTCCGTTGTCGGTAAGCTTTTTCCATGCCGTCTGCACATGAAGCAGCGGACATTCCGGAAACATGCTGTCCACGGGTATAAGCGAAGCCTCAAACTCCCCTGCCTCCTTTAGGCGCTGCACCTGTGAAAGCGTAAGCGCGTCCTCAAGCTTAAACCTTCCGACTCTTGTCCGCACAAGGCTTTTCATTACGCCGCCGCAGCCAATTCTCTCACCAATGTCTGCGCACAGGGTTCTGATATATGTGCCCTTTGAGCATACAATCCTGAGCCTGATAACAGGAGGCTGCATGTCCAATATCTCAATTTCGCCGATTGTGACTCTTCTGGCTTTTCTCTCTACCTCTTTTCCCTCTCTTGCAAGCTCATAGAGCCTTCTGCCATTCACCTTTATGGCAGAGTACATCGGAGGTATCTGGTCATATTCGCCCACAAATTCCATGATGGCGGTCTCGGCTCTTACGGCAAAGCCGGCATCACATTCCACATGCTTTTCGGACAAAACCCGCCCTGTGGTATCCTGTGTGTCCGTTGTGACACCCAACAAAAGCTCTGCCACATACTCCTTGTCCTTATCAGTGAGCATGTCACAGAGCTTTGCAGCATTTCCGAGGCACACCGGAAGCACACCTGTCGCCTGCGGGTCAAGAGTACCGGTATGCCCGATTTTCCTTTGCCCGCAAATTCCTCTGAGCTTTGCCACCACATCAAACGAAGTAAAGCCTGCCTCTTTATTTATGATAATAATCCCGTTCATCATATTCCTTTTGCTTCCGCTTCCAAAGTAATCTGTTTTTTATCTGCTTCTTCAAGCTGCTCCATAATATGCAGGGAGAGGTTGTTAACACAGTCATGGAAGGTTCCCTTCATGGTACAGCCTGCAGCGCGCATATGTCCGCCGCCGCCAAAATATGACGCGACACCGGCAGCATCTACCTTTTCCGTAGAACGGAGGCTCACCTTATACTCCAGCACTCCCGTCTGATACATGAAAATCGCACAGTCAATGCCCTTTATATTTCTAAGCTGGTTTACAATTCCCTCAAAATCCTCAGAGGTCACATTGTAAAAATCCATTACCTTCTTGTCAATAACACTTACAATACATCTGCCGTCCATAAACCTGATGCTTTCCATAAGCGCTCTCCCCATAATCTGTGACTGCAGATATGTTTTCTGATAAAAGGTTTCCTCAATTATTTTAGGAAAATCAAATCCAAAGTCTATAAGGTATGACGCAATCCTCAGCGTCTCAGGCCTGGTATTGGAATACTGAAATATTCCGGTATCATGTATTATTCCTATGTAAAGCGCCATAGCAATATCTCTGTCAATCAGCTCTCTGTCAAGAAGCTCAAAGACTACCTCGCACACAGAGCCTACCTCCGGCCTGCATATATTAACCTCTCCGCAGCCGTTATTACTTATGTGATGGTCTATATTTATACTCTTTCCGGCAGAAACGGCATATTTTTCAGCGCCGCCAAGCCTGTCAAAGCCACTGTCCAATACAATAAATACATCAAAGCGCTCCTCGTCCGGGAAGTCGGTAACTATATCATCAAAGCCCTTTATGATATTAAAAATGTCGGCGGGCTTTTCAAGATATACCCTGACCTCCGCCTCAGGAAGAGCCTTTTTGAGGTACAGGGCAAGCGCGAGACAGGAGCCCACACAGTCTCCGTCAGGTCTGATGTGACCGCTTATTCCTATTCTGCCTGCGCCCGCACATTCCTGCAATAAATCTGTCATATCCTTCTCCATTCCAAAACGGTTTAATGTGAAGCCTCCTCCGTTTTCTGCCCTGCAATAACCTCGTCTATCTTGTGCGACATGTTGACCCCATATTCAATGGATTGGTCCATAACAAATGTTATATCCGGGGTATTGCGAAGGTTTATCTCTTTTGCAAGCTGCCTTTTGATGTAGCCCTCCGCACTTTTAAGTCCCTCAAGAGTTGACTGTCTCGCATCATCGCCGCCCAGCACACTTATCCATGCTTTACAGCTCTTCAAATCGGGAGCCACCTCTACCGCCACAACACTGGTCCACGGGCTTATTCTCGGGTCCTTGATATCCCCGCGGATGATTTCTGCAAGAACCTTCTGCACTTCACCGTTAATGCGGGTATTTTTAACACTGTTTTTTCTCATCTATCTGGGCACCTCTACCATAATATAAGCTTCAACTATATCAAGCTCCTGCATCTTGTCAAAGCCTTCAAACACAAGACCGCACTCAAAGCCTGCCTTTACCTCCTTAACATCATCCTTAAATCTCTTAAGTGAAGCAAGGGCACCTTCAAATATCTGCTCGCCCTCTCTTGTTATTCGTATCTTACAGCCTCTCTGGAATTCACCGTCAAGCACATAAGCACCGGCAATATTTCCGATTGCAGACGCCTTGAATATCTGACGCACCTCTGCGTGTCCGATAACCTTTTCCTCGAAAATGGGGTCAAGCATACCCTTCATGGCAGCCTCTACGTCCTCTATTGCCTGATATATTAC
>JAJQGF010000035.1 GCA_021200695.1 Lachnospiraceae bacterium | reverse complement strand
CATTAAAGGAGGCAGCGGAATATGATACATAATCACACAGACTATAAATGGACGGATTTACTCGATATTATTCCATATCTATTGTTAACATTTGCCATGATGGCCGGAACAGTATTTTTTGGAGGACTGCTGGGTCTTCTGCTTGCGAGAGCAAAAATAAAAAGGGGCAGAATATCCAGGGCATTGGCAGAGGTTTATATATATGTGACCAGATGTATACCGTCTATAGTTATGCTTTTTATAGTTTACTACGGTCTTCCGGAATTGTTGCTTACATTTGGAATAGATATAAACCATGTAGGTAAGGCTCTGTTCGTAATTACAACATTTTCGATACTGTTTGCGGCTACTATGTGCGAGGTGTTTCGTTCGGCATATCTGTCAATAGATTCGGGTCAGACTGAAGCGGCGCTCAGCGTAGGATTGTCCGGATGGCAGGCATTTTGCCGCATAGTGCTTCCTCAGTGTACGATAGTGGCCCTTCCTAATTTTGCAAATATGCTTGTCAATCTTATGAAAGAGGGAGCGCTTGCATATACAATAGGTCTGATTGATGTAATGGGCGAAGGCCAGCTTTTAATCGGTAGAAACCAGGGCTCTTATGTTCTGGAGATATATCTTGCTCTCACAATAATATATTGGCTGATGACGCTGGTTATTGAAGGGGTCTTTAAGAAGCTTGAAAACAGACTTTCCAGAGGCAGGAAAGCTCTGACATCTGTATAGAAGGAGAGCTGAAATGAAATTAAATACGGAATTTATGAGGGAAGTCTTTATAAGCTCGCTTGGAGGTGTTCCGCCAACGCTTAAGCTGACCTTTATAACACTTTTGGTTTCGTTACCTATTGCTTTTTTAATGGCGCAGAGCAGGGCGGAAAAAAGAAACATATCCGGTAAAATAATTACCGCTTATGTTTCGGTTATCAGAGGCACACCCGTGGTGCTGCAGATACTTTTTCTTTATAGCCTTCTGCCGTCTTTTCTGAATTACTTTATAAAAAGTGTGCTTCATCTTGACTTCAATATTTTTAAGGTGAACCCCGTATTATATGCATTTATCGTGTTTATCTTAAACAATACTGCAGTTCTGTCAGAGGTATTCCGTTCATCGCTTATGACCGTAAACCATGGACAGATGGAGGCTGCGTTGAGCATAGGACTGAGCAAAAGGCAGGCTTACGTGAGGATTATAATACCGCAGACATTGGTAGCGGCGCTGCCTAATATATGTAATTCTACGGTCAGCCTTTTAAAGAGCACATCGCTTGCGTTTATGATGTCAGTTCAGGATATAACGGCAATAGCCAAGGTCAGGGCTGCAAACGGTTACAATTATATTGAAGCTTATCTGGTGATTGCTGTTATCTATATTATAGTCTGCACTTCTGTACAGATTTTGTTTAATATAATTGAGGCACGGCTGTCATCCTATAAAAAGCTTATATCAAATTAAAATTAAAAGGAGAGATTAAAATGTCAAAACAGGTTATAGTTGATGTATTTAACGGAAAGAAAACGGACAGGATTCCGGTGAGCTTTTGGTATCACTTCTGCCCTCAATCGGATTTTTCTAAGGGAGTAAATAATCCTGGGCTTTTTAAACAGACGGTTGAAAAGCATATAGAACACTATGAGTATCTGAAGCCTGAGCTTTTAAAGATTATGCCTGACGGTTACTTTACACTTCCGAGTCTTAATGGAAAAGATTCATCGCAGATTGATGTGTTGGGCAAGCTTCAGAGTTCAAATCCTAATTATGCATGGTTTGCAGAGCAGCTTGAGCTTGTAAAACAAATAAAGGCGCATATTGGTGACAATGCAGCTGTATTTTACACGGTATTTTCGCCGCTTTCGTTGATTGCATATAGTCAATTTCAGTTTGGAAGAGCAGCACTTGCTGATGAATATATATCGCAGTTAATTGAAAAGCAGCCAGAGGCTATAGAACACGCACTTGAGGTGGTTACTGCTGATGTAGTTACGTTTACAAGAAGATTATTGGAGGAAGCAGGTGCAGACGGAATATTCTTTGCCGTAAGAAATTATAAGAGAATTTCTAAGGAGACATATCTCAAAGTTATTGCTCCCGGAGAAAAGCGTGTACTTGATGAGGCTGCGAACATAAAGGATCTGACAATCCTTCATATCTGCGGAGGCTTCGGACTTACAAATGATTTTTCATGCTACAGTGATTATAAGGCAAAGGCTGTGAATTGGGCTGTTGGAGTGGAAGGACTTTCGCTCGGAAAGGGCAAGGAGATATTTAACGGAAGGGCTGTTATCGGCGGCTTTGACAACACTGCAAAAAGTATCCTTATAAACGGTGAAAAAGAAGAAATTCAGAAAAAAACCGAGCAACTGATTAAAGAAGCAGGAAGGGACGGTATTGTTATCGGTGCAGACTGCGCGCTTCCAACCGATAAGGTTGTACCGGAAAAGCTGAGATGGGTTAAGGAAGCTGCGGACAAAATTTCAAAACAGGGGATACTTCCACAGTTTCGTGCATAATTAAGGATTAACCGGCGGACAGGTATCAGAGAGGGTGACAGTATGCTTGAAATAAAAAATGTTCATAAATCCTTTGGAAACAATGAAATATTAAAAGGTGTAGATATTAAGGTCGAAAAGGGCGACATTATTGTAATACTCGGTCCAAGCGGCTCAGGAAAAACAACTCTTTTGAGATGTATAAATTTTCTTGAAAGGGCAGACAGGGGAACCATTGACTTTGACGATATACATACGGAATTTAAGACTGCCGCAAAGCACCAGATAAATGACATACGCAGACGTACAAGCTTTGTCTTTCAAAACTATAATCTGTTTGCCAATAAGACTGCGCTTGAAAATGTTACAGAGGGACTTATAATTGCCAGAAAGGTTCCAAAACAAGAGGCTTTGTCAAGAGCCAAGCAGGCTCTTGACAAGG
>JAJQGF010000006.1 GCA_021200695.1 Lachnospiraceae bacterium | reverse complement strand
GTATGTATATTGATATAAAACATTATAGTGTATCTTATGTCAAAAAACAACCACTATTTGTTGATTTCACTTAACAAATCAGTCATATCGGAATATAGCCCGTCGCCTGATTCCGAATTCAGTATTACGGATATATACGGAGAACCGTTCACATCCCTTGAAAGCAGTATCAGGCAATGCCCTGCCGCTGCTGTTGTACCAGTTTTGCCTCCTATGACAGTAACATTTTCCGGAGCCGTTATATTTCCATTGATAAACCCATTGGTATTTTTAAACGACAGTTCCTTTGCATTGCCGTTTTTATCGTAATAAGTAGTCTGATAAGTGGACATATGGATTATTTCATTAAAAGACTCATACTTCATGACCTCATTAAAAATCAGGTATAAATCATATGCTGTAGTGTAGTGCTCCTGCTCGGTAAGCCCATGGGGATTTGTAAAATTGGTATTGGTTGCTCCAAGCCTCTTTGCCTCCTCATTCATCATCTCCACAAAATTATCGACAGTACCTCCGACATTCTCTGCAATCAACATTGCCGCATCATTTGCCGAATACATCAGAAGCACATGCAGCGCCTGGTCCATGGTCATGGTATCACCGCTCTTAAGTCCGCACAGCTGCGCACCGGACTCTGTTATAATTACTGAGTCTGTAGCTACCAGAGTCTGGTCAAGAGACGCATTTTCAAGCGCCACAAGCGCCGTCATAATCTTTGTTATGCTCGCAGGATACAGTCTTTCATGGGCATTCTTGGAGTAAATCACCTCTTTGTTATTCAGGTCAAACAAAACGGCAGCCTCGGCATCCTCAATGTCAAGCTCACTGTCTGTTGTAACATCCTCAGTAATAACACACAAATCAGCCGCAAAAGGCTCTACCCTGCTGTCCTCTCCAAAAGAAAGCACATTATAGCTTGACACCTCAGAAGCTACAGTATAAGGCATTTCATAAGCAGCACTTCCGCAGCCGGCTAATGTAAGCGTCACTACAGCCGAAAACAGAACTGCGCATATCCTGTTTATTATAGGAGTTTTATTATTTATACATTTCACGCCACTCTAAGTCTCCCCTGTCTAACGACTTTATCAAAAGCTCCGCGCTTGCAAGATTAGATGCCAACGGTATGTTATGCACATCACAGAGACGCATGACATTATTTACATCAGGCTCATGGGATTTCTGTGTCAGCGGGTCTCTCAGAAAAATCACAAGATCTATCTGATTGTGCTCGATTTGTGCACCTATCTGTTGTTCTCCGCCAAGATGTCCTGCAAGATATTTATGCACATTAAGATTGGTAACCTCTTCTATAAGTCTTCCCGTCGTGCCTGTTGCATACAGCTCATTCTTGCATAAAATTCCTCTGTAGGCAATGCAGAAATTCTGCATAAGTTTCTTTTTTGCGTCATGTGCAATCAGTGCTATATTCATGTCTGTACCCTCTCTTATGTTTTAGCTAGCTCCTTTTTGCCTGAAGTCTTACATTGAGCACAAAGCCCATACCTATATACAAACTCATCAGCGATGTCAGTCCGTAACTTACAAACGGAAGCGGCAGGCCTGTATTTGGAAGTATAAATATGGCCACCCCGATATTTATAAAGCCCTGAAATGCTACAAGCCCTCCCATCGCTGCAGCTATAACCGTCCCTGCCCTGTCCTTTGAGCGGCGGGATATTGAAATACATTCCAAAGAAATTCCCGTGATAAGTATGATTACGGCCAGACTGCCCTTAAACCCAAATTCCTCACCTATTACGGCAAAAATAAAATCCGTTTCCGCCTCCGAGATAAAATTGCCATTTTTGACAGAGGTTATTTCGTTATTTTTATAGCCCTTGCCGTCAAGCATCCCTGACGCTATAGCCATTCTGGAATTAAGCTGCTGATATGCTTCATCGTCAGCATATTCCTCCGGATATCTGAAAGCCAGAATCCTATTCTTCTGATAATCCTTAAGAAGTGTACTGTCAGGCTGCATGGCAATCGAAACGAGAATAACAATTGTCGGAACCGTCACCATAATAACCGCCAGAATCAGCCTGCGGCTGACACCTCCCGCAAACATTATAATGCAGAATATAATAATTATCATTATGCTTGTCGATAAATCCGGCTGTTTATATATAAGCACCCATGGCAGAAGTATCAGGACTATACAGCTTGCTATATTCTTAAAGGTATTAAATTTATCTCCTTTTTTCATAATATACTGTGCAAAGAATAAAATCAATAAAATTTTAGCAAGCTCCGAGGGCTGAAAGCTCAGACCTCCAATTTCTACCCATCTCTGCGCACCTCCGCTCTTTTTGCCGATATCGGTAAGCACAAGCGCAAGCAGAATGGCATTTCCAAGATATATGAACCAATAAAAATTCAATATACTATTATAGTTGATAAGAGAAATTGCGACCATGATTACAGTGCCCACCGCCACGCCTGCCATCTGGCGCATCTGCAGTGACGGCTCAGCACTTCCGATAGTCATCACACCAATGCCCGACAGGGCCAATATCATCAATATCAATTTGAAATCATAGTCGCATAATCTATATCGTCTAAACATATAATCCTTCTTGTCTGATTTGGTAAAACAGTAATTTTAAGCTCATGTATATTAAACTGATAAATATTATCAGCTTTTATGCAAATCTATTATTGGTATATTGGCATATAAGACAGGGGTTCTGCCATCCCGTGTATCCTTACTTCCCTTTGTATTTATCTGAATGTCCATATTTTCCGTATCTATTTTCATGTACTTGGATATTACCTTGGCAATATCATTTTTTATCAGCTCCATCATCTCAGGAGAACAATTTACCCTATCGGATATAAGGAGAATCTTTAATCTGTCCCTTGCAATCTGGCACGAGCTTTTTTTACGAAAATAATATCTCATATGCGCCGCCCCCTTTATGCTTTATGA
>JAJQGF010000029.1 GCA_021200695.1 Lachnospiraceae bacterium | reverse complement strand
GCAATGTATGATGAGCTGAAAAAATATGACAATGCCGAGGTTTATCTGACGCGTACGGAGGATGTCGGCATGTCATTGAAGGACAGGGCTGAGATTGCCGCGTCTGTCGATGCGGATTTTCTTTTCA
Source organism: Lachnospiraceae bacterium (assembly GCA_021200695.1). Taxonomy (GTDB): domain Bacteria; phylum Bacillota; class Clostridia; order Lachnospirales; family Lachnospiraceae; genus Acetatifactor. The sequence continues at coordinate 2,810 of JAJQGF010000029.1, read as the reverse complement.
GCCTTCATTATAATGCTTCGCTAAGCCATGAGCTTTATGGCTCAGAGGTGTGGATTTCTTCTAAAGAGCCTTATCAGGAATACGGTTATCAGTTTGCCTGTGTACAGATGGAAAGCATGCAGGACATGGGCCTTTTTTTAAGAGGGGTTAAAACAAGAATCGGTGATAATAATGATGATTATTATGGAATAATACGGGAATGCGTGGCATTATCCGTGCCGGCCGTAATAATAGAGCATTGTCATGTTGACAATGACAGGGACGCAGCATATTGTGACAGTGACGAGGCTCTGGAAGCCTTCGGCAGGGCTGATGCGCTGTCGGCGGCAAAATATCTGGGTCTATACAGTACTGAGCTCGGAGTTGATTACCGCAGCCTGAGTTCAGAGCTTGCGGATGTCTCAGAGAGCGGCAGTATGTATCTTACCGTTAATAACTATACCGGGCCGGAGATATGTAATATAGAAATCAGTGATATCAACTATGATACGGGAGATGTGATTGTTGATGTGGCTGCCGCAGATTACAGCGGAATGCTTTTATATTATGACTACAGCATTGACGGAGGACAAAGCTACAGCCAGAAGGAGCCGTGGCCGGACAGCAATATTTTTACCGGTGAATATGATGACACCCCGCAGATTGTGATAAATATTCCGTCAAATACAGATGCCGATATTATATTCAGGGCATATGATTTGTTTGATTTGTATACTGAGAGCAATACGGCTTCAATTGACGGATTTGTATACGGTGATGAGGCGGTTAAGGCAGCCTCTGCGTCAGCTTCAGTTAACAGCACAGATGTCGCAGAGGCGGGTCTTTCGGCTGCTGAAGCAGACACAGCTGCTGTCGCGTCCTCTGAAGCTGCTTTACCCGGCACAACCACCTTTAAGCCCGATGAGACTGTCTCAGAGGAGGAAACGGTTAGCTTTTTTTCCTTTCTGATTATCTGTCTTATAATTGTTCTGCTGTTGTTTGTAATTGTGATTGTCTCACAGATGATAACCCGCAGCAGAAGAAGGAAAAGACGCAGGCGCAGAATGGAAGACAGTAACAGGTACAGACGTTAACAGGCTTATCTAAAGCAGAAATGTGTCAGGGGAGAGAATATACCACAGAAGATAATATAATGCGGTAAGCCCGGTCAGCACAAATTTATTCAATGTATATGACGCTATACTTAAATCGGTGTTTTTTATGCAGGTATAGGTCTGGGCAATACATGACAGACCTCCGAATGGCAGTATAAGAAGCGTGTAAATGGGACATGAGCTTCCAAGCAACGTAAGTCCTCCGCTTATTTCAAATATTGGAGAGAGGATTTTGGGCGGAGAGCCTAATATAATATGTGGTATCATATTAAAAAGGTTAAACAGAATCATATATCCGCCGAGCGTTAAAATATTTGAGACTCCTGCGTTTATTGAGGCGTCTATATTTGCCAAAAGACCTCCGTCCGTGCTGCGTGTATTATGTAAAGGGCTGGTATTTATATCTTTATAGACTGTGTATCTTAAAAGTATTCCATATAAAAGAGGAATACCATACATCCCTGATACATATGGCAATATAAGCTTTCGCTCAATAAGAGGAAGTACAAAGCCTGTAAAATAGACAGGACCGATATTGTTTACGAAGGCCAGCAGAAGACCTGCCTCCCTATGGGTAATACTGCCTCTTTCGTACATATCGGCAACCGTTCTTGCACCCATAGGAAAGCCGCACAGAAAGCCTATAAGCATACAATAGCAGAAATTTTTTGACACTCTGAACACAGGTCTTACTAAAGGATATATTAACGCGGTAAACATTTCCGTAAGGTTCATGCGCACCATGATGCCGGAAATTATCATAAACGGAAGAAGCGTAGGTATCATTTTTTCATACCAGAGATTTAGTCCCAGCAGTGCGTAATACAGGCTTATTTTTGAGTGCGTCAGAATACATATTGTTATGTATAAAAAGCCTGCTGTATATGTAATATTCTTTATTAAGCTGTTTTTATATTGTTTTTTTATTGTATTCGGCATACAAAGCTCTGTTTATTTTTGTTTAAATTATATGTATCGTAAAACTATTATAGGCTAAAATTTTAATGTTACGCGGAGAAAAAATATGCGTTTGGATAAATTCCTCTGTGAAATGAATATTGGAACAAGAAGTCAGGTAAAGGATTATATAAGACGCGGTGAAGTCACTCTTAATTCCCGTGAGGTAAAATCTCCCGATATGAAAATTGATGAGAATAATGATAAAATATGCTTCAGGGGAATAGAAATCGTATTTGAGAAATATGTCTACTATATGCTTAATAAGCCGGCGGGAGTTGTATCTGCGACTAAGGATAATACCGCGGATACCGTGCTGTCACTGATAGAGGGTGCGTCAAAAAAGGGGCTATTCCCTATGGGGAGGCTTGACAAGGATACTGAAGGAATTTTGATTATTACTAATGACGGAGAATTGGCGCACAGGCTGTTGTCTCCGAAAAATCACGTAGATAAGACTTACCTTGTGCAGACTGCCTTACCGGTTTCTTCTGAAGCTGCGGCATGGCTTGAGTCGGGAGTCGATATAGGAGATGACAGACTGACTGCGCCGGCTAAGGTAAAAATACTTTCCGACAGCCATATTTTACTGACGATACATGAGGGACGCTTTCACCAGGTTAAGCGAATGCTCAAGGCTGTAGACAATGGGGCTGTAGGCTTAAAAAGAATAAGCTTTGGCAACCTTGAATTGGATAAGAAGCTAAAACCAGGAGAATCAAGGCGTCTTACTGACAGAGAGGTGGAGCTGCTTAACAA
>JAJQGF010000024.1 GCA_021200695.1 Lachnospiraceae bacterium | reverse complement strand
TCCTCAACAATTTCCAGAGCCTATTATAATTTACTTTCATTATAACTTACACCTAATCCTTCATAATGATGGTATGAGTAACATACTTCAGGATATATTCCGTGATCACTACGAAGAATTGATATATATTTTACGGCCTCGCTAGTCTGTCATCGAAAATGTTGACCGCACTACTTCTATGTCCTTTAAGATCATCCATGTCCAACACAGACACTGTGTTTTCACCATTGACGCTGAACTCAGGTGCTTCTTCCTTGAAGACAGGTCTCTTCTTAACTGACACTTTGAAGCTGTTCAAAGTGTTGTCCTTCGTTTGTTCCACAAAGATAATAAAACCGAGCTTTTTACTCCGGGCTTTATATGCGTTCTCCATACCTTTGGCAGAGAGCTTAAATGGAATCCCCATATCCATTGCCTCATTTCGAAAGGAGGCATTGGTAACTCCGGTCTCTGGCGTTGCAAAACCCACTTTAATTACAGGTTTCTCCGCAATGCGTTCCGTACTGCCCTTCTCAGCCTTCTTGAGGCAAAACCTGGTCCTTCTTTTAAAAAGGTCAAAGCGAAATGCTATCGTGAACATAAAGAAGGTTTCTACATCTTTTAATTCATGAGTTCGCCAAATAGCGAACCTTCCTATAAAGTAAATAAAGCACTCATGACGAGTGCTTATATCTACTACTTTGCAACAAAGCTTTTAAATACTTCTACAATTTCTTGGTTGTTATTTGTAACAATGCAACCAAGAATAAATGTTATAATTGAAAAAATTACTGATCCTACTGCCTTAAACCGTCTCTTCCTATTCATAGACAATACATCTCTCCGATTGTCTACAATAAACTGGTGTAATTCTCGATAGGCATTATATGAATTCTGATAATTTTGATATGTTTCTTCATCTGAAACTAAATGCTCATTCTGCTTTGCTATTTCTACTAACCTAGTTGCTTTGTCAGATAAACTTCCATAATCCGCCATTCGCTTAAAATCTTCAGTTGTTCTCGGCTCAATAGAACATATACTTCTATCAAACTTTTCAGCTTCTTGCTTATAAAACAAATTCAAAAACTTATAACAATCTCTAGTTATACGATTGATATGATTATACGCTTTTTCAATTTGTTTCTTTGCCTTATCGTCATCCGTTGTTGTAAAAGCACGAGCAACATGATCATTCATCGCCCTAATTTCATTATAGAGTGCTAGAGGGAATTTTTCATATACCGCTTCTATCTCAGCTAAAAGCGGCTTTATAGGAATATTATATTGTTGATATAGATTTTCTAACAAACGCAGATTTTCTTCTGTCATGTCTCTCTAATCCCTTATCCACTTCATCCATATGAAGAAACCTTTCTGTCTCAGAATATACCTGTCCGCGACTAGCAAGTCTCTCATCAATAATGTATTTTTCTATCTTATGCCCTACTCTTTTCGCAATATGAGCATCAATATCTTCAAAATCTGTATCTATAATCTGTTCTACTGTCATTCCAGTTGCTTCATAGATATTCTTTCTACTCGTTGCATTCAAACCGTACATTTTTCTCCTCCTCCAATTCTGGACTGGAGTCATCACTTATAATATGCATCCTCTTAGATGGAATTGACTTTCATCACACTCTAACATTCTCTAATTATAATCAGACTTTCCTATTTTGTCAACATTTACGGTACTTGCTTGAGTTTCCGTAGTTTTATCCACAGTCCTTATTTTTACAGGCATTCCTATGAACAACTTTCAAAAAATGCTCAAAATATAAGGAATCCTGTTCCTTTTTGATGTAAAATTAAGCTACCAAACAAAAATCTCACTAAACAAAAAGAAAGGGATTCCTTATGGCTAATTTTACATCACTGCGTGCATGGCATTTCTGGCGTATATGTCAATGAAGTCAGAAACAAACGCTTTAAAAGTTGCCGTTATTAAAACGGCAGCTCCCATAAAGGAAAAAGTCAGTTTCTGCTATTACCGGTTAGCAAAGGGTATCTTCAGCGTACTTTCTTATGCGAAAGAAGGCATCCGGCTTTGGTTCAGGACAAGGCATCCTGTATACCGCCAACTCTGCCTTAAGTTAACCGCTTAGATATATAAAAGAATATTTCTCCCAAAGTCTGGACAGAATCAGGGAAAGCTATGGCCGTATCAAAAAGCTGTTTGATTTAGGCAGAGTAATCTCTGTCGCCGATAAGGGGATGACTACTGGCGATAATATCCGGTATACCATCAATACCCCACGAAAGACGGCTATGTATTCAGCATGTCAGTACGTGACGGCCAAACGGGCGAAAGCAGAACGCGAAGCTGCCCTCGTAAAAGCAAAAGACCTTGCATCTCATCCATGTAACTATACAAGGGCGACATCCTATGGTGCAGCTAAATATGTAAAAAAAGTTGACTTTGATAAAGAAACCGGCGAGATCCTTACAGCCTCCTCTGTTCTTAAGATAGACGAAGCAATGATACGTGAGGAAGAGGCACTTGACGTTTACTATGTACTTCTGACAAGTGAAATGGAAGAATCACATTGAAGCGCACTTTCTTACATGCTTTATTGCACTCACAATAGCAGGAATCCTGGAATTAAAAACCGGAGGAAAGTACAGTGTAGGAAAGCTGCTAAACGCTCTTAGCAAATGTGAATGCAACCTCGTCCGGCAAAACTACTATCTTTCTTCACAAACCTGAAAAATATAAAATTTTAAGTAATAGCTTTGGTCAGCAGCCCATAATATCGGATGGTCGCATCCCTGCGTTCTGAATTCCACCTGACGCAGACGCCTGTGAGCACCTGCCGCTGCCTCCCGTATAGTCTTAGCAAAAAGCTCCGGCTCCATAAAATGCGAGCATGAGCAAGTAACCAGATATCCGCCGTTACGCACCAGCTTAAGGCCACGCAGATTAATCTCACGATATCCCTTAACCGCATTTTTGACA
>JAJQGF010000095.1 GCA_021200695.1 Lachnospiraceae bacterium | reverse complement strand
AAGCCGAGGCAATTTTGAAGGTGCAGCAGGCTAATGCAGACGGTATAAGAGTGCTCAAGGATGCCGGCGCAGACGAGTCCGTGCTTAAGCTGAAGAGTCTTGAGGCATTTGAGAAGGTTGCAGACGGCAAAGCGACAACTATTCTGCTTCCCGCCGAGCTGCAGGGAATCGCAAGCCTTGCCGCAGGCTTCAGTGAGGGGATAAAGGCAGCGGAAAAGTAGAAGCTAAAATATATACGGAGGCATAAATGATGGACTTAAAGGGACGCGACTTTTTAAAATTACTTGATTTTACGCCGGAGGAAATTAACTGCCTGATAAATCTTGCGGCTGAGCTCAAGGATAAAAAGAGGAAGGGGATTCCGGTGGTTCCCCTTAAGGGCAGGAACGTGGCATTGATTTTTGAAAAGACCAGCACACGAACCAGGTGTGCCTTTGAGGTAGCGGCACATGACCTCGGAATGGGAACCACATATCTGGATTCCGCCGGCTCACAAATAGGAAAAAAGGAGAGCATTGCCGATACGGCAAGAGTGCTTTCCCGCATGTACGATGGAATAGAGTACCGGGGCTTTGGGCAGTCCATTGTCGAGGAGCTTGCAAAATATTCAGATGTCCCGGTGTGGAACGGACTTACTAATGAATTTCATCCCACTCAGATGCTGGCCGATTTGCTGACGATTCGTGAGCATTTTGGATATTTGAAGGGAATAAAGCTGGTATATATGGGAGATGCCCGATATAATATGGGGAATTCACTTATGGTAGCGTGTGCAAAGATGGGAATGCATTTCACTGCATGCACTGCTTCAAGGTATTATCCCGACAGTGCGCTTGTCGAAGAATGCCGTGCTATTGCTGAGGAGACAGGAGGAAGCATTACACTTTCAAGTGATGTAGCTGCCGCAACGAAGAATGTGGAGGTGATATACACGGATGTGTGGGTATCAATGGGAGAACCGGACGAGGTCTGGGAGGAGCGCATTCGTGAGCTGTCGCCATATCAGGTTAATAAGGCTGTAATGGACAATGCAGGCAGCAATGCAATATTTATGCACTGTCTGCCGGCTTTCCATGACCTTAAAACCGGGATTGGCGCACAGATGGGAGAGAAATTTGGCATCACGGAGATGGAGGTTACGGACGAGGTATTTGAATCTGCTCAGTCTGTAGTTTTCGAGGAAGCGGAAAACAGAATGCATACCATTAAGGCTGTGATGAAGGCAACTCTTGAATAGGCGTAATACGGAGGCTGAGTATGAAGGCAGAAATATTGGCACTTCTGAGGGAGAGAGCTGATTACGTGTCAGGTCAGGAATTGTGTGAAATATTCGGGGTATCGAGAACTGCGGTCTGGAAGGCTGTAGGTCAGCTCAGGAAAGAAGGATATAGTATAGAGGCAGTGCAGAATAAAGGCTACAGGCTTAATTTTGAGGAGCCTGATGTATACTGCCAAAGCGAATTGAGTAGCAGAATTAATACGAAGTGGGTAGGGAAACCTGCCCACTTTTATGAGAGTATAGGCTCGACAAATGCACAGGCGAAGATTGATGCGGAAAATGGCGCAGAAAACGGAACGCTTATTGTAGCAGACAGGCAAACCGCCGGTAGAGGAAGGCGGGGGAGAAGCTGGGCTTCTCCGGCAGGTACAAATATATACTTTACACTGATATTAAAGCCCGACTTTAATCCGGATAAAGCGGCTATGCTTACGATTGTCATGGCGATGTCTGTGGCAGAGGGCATTAGAGGACAGCTTCCGGCATCAGCTTTGGGAGCTTCCAAAAGCAGTAATCCATATATAGGGGTAAAATGGCCGAATGATATTGTTGTAAATGGCAAAAAGGTCTGCGGCATTCTGACGGAGATGAGCCTTGAGCATGACTATATTCAAAATGTTGTAATAGGAGTGGGCATAAATGTCAGAAGGCAGGAATTTGCTCCTGAGATAGCCGCTGCCGCTACAAGTCTTGAGGAGGAGTGGGGCATTCAAATTTCGAGATGCGCTCTCATAGGTGCGATTATGGGTGCCTTTGAAAGAAACTATGAAATTTTTTGCAAAAGGGAAAGTCTCATCGACCTGAGGGAGAATTATGATTCAATGCTTGTCAACAGGGACAGAGAGGTATGTGTGCTTGAGCCTAAGGGGGAGTACAGGGGCATCGCAAGAGGAATAAATGACAGGGGCGAGCTTCTGGTTGAGAGAAGGGACGGCACTGTTACGGAGGTTTATGCCGGAGAAGTGTCGGTTAGAGGAATATATGGATATGTATGACGATTATTTAGAGGACGGCAGAATGGCGCTGTGTGTTGCCAATGCCTATGAAAAAAAATATTATTTTAATGAAAGATTTAATGCTGTTCCGGACTCGGTGAAGGATGAGCTGCATATAATATGTGTTCTTTTTACCGAGGAGGTAGGCGGAATATTTACCATTGCATTTGAAGATGACGGAAATGTTGTTATGGAGATAAATGCTGATGAGGACGACATTTATTATGACGAGGTTTCAAGCGGTCTGCTTATATCTGAGATTAGAAGAAGCAGGCAGGAGCTTTTTGAGTCCCTCAGATTGTATTACAGAGTGGTAATATTACATGATGATATTTCCGAACTTCTAAAAGAAAACGAATAAGTGACATGGTTATTGCATGCGGAGATATAAAGACATATGCTGAATAAGCTTACGATAGGCGGAGTTACACTTGAAAATAATATAGTTCTTGCCCCGATGGCAGGCGTTACAGACCTGCCATTTCGTCTTCTGTGTGGGGAAATGGGAGCAGGTCTTGTATATACGGAGATGGTCAGCGCAAAAGCGATATATTATAATAACAGGAACACGGAGGGACTGATGGAAATTAATCCGTCGGAGGTACATTCGGCGCTGCAGCTTTTAGGTTCTGATGCGTAGCTTCTTGGAGAAATTGCAAAACGCATAT
>JAJQGF010000294.1 GCA_021200695.1 Lachnospiraceae bacterium | reverse complement strand
ATGATATACAGCTCTATGATGCCATGTGTGAAGCGGAAAATATAATGTCATTGGGAAAGGCAGCAAATAAAATTAATGCATTTGTAAATATGATACAAGTGTTTAAGAGCGGGCTTGCAGACTATGGAATTTCGGGAATGATAAAGGCGGTTCTTGAGTATACTGAATATGAGAAATATCTGAGAACTCAGGATGATGAAGACGCAGAGGACAGATTGGCGAATATCGATGAGCTTATAACTAAGGCTGTTAGTTATGAGGAGACGCATGACAAACCATTATTGTCAGAATTTCTTGAGGAGATTGCCCTTGTTTCGGATATTGACAGTGTGGAAAATGGAGACAACAGAGTCCTGCTTATGACATTGCATAGCGCAAAAGGCTTGGAGTTTTCAAATGTGTATCTGGCAGGAATGGAGGATGGACTTTTCCCGGGATATATGGCCATTGTATCTGATGATAGGGAGGACCTTGAAGAGGAGAGACGTCTTGCATATGTGGGAATTACCAGAGCAATGGATAATCTTACTCTGACATGTGCAAAAACAAGGATGATAAGAGGCGAGACCCAATATAATCCTATAAGCCGTTTTGTAAGAGAAATTCCCGTAACGCTTCTGGATAATACGGCTCCTGAGCTTAGAAAGACCGATGCACAGAGAAATATGGAGGAATTTCTGCTTCGGGGAGGTCGCAGCGCGTCTTTGTCAGCAAAGCCAAAGGCGATACTTAAGCCGCATTCAACACCAAAGGCTGATAAACCGTTTATCGCAAAGGGTATAAGCGATTTGAACCGGATAGCAGGAGTGCAGAAGGGGGCGCAGAGTGTATCTTTAGAAAGGCCTGAGTATGGAATTGGAGACAGAGTGAGCCACGTTAAATACGGAGAGGGAATAGTTCTGGAAATCTCAAAGGAGCCGAGAGATTATAAGGTTACGGTGAACTTTGACAAAGCGGGACAGAAAATAATGTATGCAACCTTTGCAAAATTGAAAAGAATGTAGTAATTTGTGAGGGAATGTGGTATTCTATATACAGATATTTGTAAAAAAGGCTGAAGCAAAGTGTCAGCTAAAGCTCTACAAAATAATAAATAAAAAACAGGAAAGGCAGGGCTATATTATGAATATGCTTGAAAATCTTAAGCTTGAGGAATTGGTCGATGCAGCTAAGCTGAACAGACTTATCAACGAGAAGGTGCGCGGAAAGAAGGAGGAAAAAAAGAAAACCAATGTTCTCCTTTGGATTCTAGCCGTAATAGGTGTAATGGCGGCTACCGCAGCGGTTGTATATGCTGTTTACCGTTATTTTAAGCCGGATTATCTTGATGACTTCGATGATGATTTCGAGGACGATTTTGATAATATGGAAGATGACGATGACGATTTCTTCGAGGACGAGGGAGAAGACTAATCACATGAAAAAAGGTCAGGTATGCGAAGGCATTGTGGAACGGGTAGATTTCCCCAACAAAGGAATCGTAAGGGTTGGTGAGGAAACCGTTATAGTGAAGAACAGCCTGCCAGGACAGAAAGTGAAGCTTGTTATAAATAAGGTTAAAAGTGGGAGAGCGGAAGGCCGTTTGACAGAGGTGATACAGGAATCACCTCTTGAAACAGGAGAAACGTGCTCCCTTTTTGGCGTATGCGGAGGCTGTACATATTTGTCCCTGTCATATAATGAGCAGCTTAAATTGAAGGAGACGCAGGTTAAGCGGCTTCTTGACGGTGTACTCTCAAAGCAGGATAGTGATTATACGTGGGAGGGCATCAAGGGCAGCCCGAAGCCATATGAATATCGCAATAAGATGGAATTCAGTTTTGGAGACGAGTATAAGGATGCTCCCCTGACATTGGGTCTCCATAAAAGAGGAAGCTTTTACGATATAGCTTCTGTAACGGACTGCAGAATTGTTGATGCCGATTATAGGCTTATATTAAATACTGTGCGGGAATATTTTGCAGTGAGAAATATAAGCTACTATCATAGGTTAAGGCATGAGGGGTATCTGAGACATCTGCTGGTAAGAAAAGCGTCAAAGACAGGTGAAATCCTTGTTGCTCTTGTAACTACAAGCCAATGTCCTTATAAAGCGGAGCATAAGCCTTCAGACGAGACAGGTATCGAGAGTATTAATTCCTGTGTTGATGTAGGCGGGCATTCTCTCACGAAAGGCTTCAGGGATGCACTTATTGAGCTTGAAAGCTCAGGTAAGCTCGAAGGAAGCTTTGCGGGCATATTGCATATAATAAACGATTCTCAGGCGGATGTGGTTCAGAGTGACAGGACGGATATACTTTACGGTCGGGATTACTTTTATGAGGAGCTATTGGGCCTCAGGTTTAAGGTGTCGGTATTTTCATTTTTTCAGACTAACTCATATGGTGCCGAGATTTTATACAGTACGGCAAGGGATTATGTTGGAAACCTTGGAGAAGGGGATAAGGTAGTATTTGACCTTTACAGCGGAACGGGAACTATAGCACAGCTTATGGCCAAGGTTGCCGGTAAGGTTGTTGGAGTTGAGATAGTAGGAGAGGCCGTGGAGGCAGCGAGGCAGAATGCGGCTGACAATGGACTTGACAACTGTAAATTTATAGCAGGAGACGTGCTTAAGGTGCTTGCAGAACTTGAGGACAAGCCTGATATAATAATTCTTGACCCGCCAAGAGATGGAATTCATCCTAAGGCGCTGTCTCGCATTATCGGGTATGGAGTCTCCAAAATAGTTTATATATCCTGTAAGCCTACAAGTTTAGTGAGGGACGTTGAGGTTTTTATACAGAACGGTTATCAGGTCGAAAGGGCGTGTGCGGTTGACCAATTTCCGTGGACGGCAAATGTTGAGACGGTCGTCCTCTTGGGCAACCGAAAATCAGAGAGAACCTGATTCCTATGTGAAGTTTGTTCTCGATATGGAGGACTACTATAGAATCGTAGGCAGGAGA
>JAJQGF010000188.1 GCA_021200695.1 Lachnospiraceae bacterium | reverse complement strand
GTTATGAGTCAGGTTGTCGAGGTTAAGGGAGTTAAGCTTCTTGCCGCCGATGTACCGGGAGTTGATATGAATTCGCTCAGAGAGCTTGGCGACCAGCTAAAGGAAAAGCTGGGAGAGGGTGTTGTGGTACTCCTGTCAGATAATGGAGGCAGGGTCAATATGATTGCTATGGCGACTGAAGCTGCGATAAAGAGCGGCGCCCATGCGGGTAACCTTATCAGGGGAATCGCAGCGTTTGTAGGCGGTGGCGGCGGAGGCCGTCCGAATATGGCTCAGGCGGGAGGAAAGAATCCTGAGGGCATTCCGGATGCGCTTTCAGAGACTGCAAAGCTTCTTGAGGGACAGCTTGTATAGCTTAGGCAGTAAATGCAGATGGTTATAAAAACGGGGCTGTATTGGGAGTTGACATGAGAGGACTTAATACATTATGCACAAGGGTATTGGAGAAACATAAAAGGCCTGCCGATGGTACAGGCTTTGCTTTTCTTAAATGCTTTCTGGCGGTATGGGTGCTTTCATGTGACTCCCTTTCTCTTTTGTTATCAGGTTATTCTACCGATACTCCGGTTTTAAAATATGTTTTTACAGTGCTTGAGGCTGTAGACGGCTGGGGAGTTGACACGCTGTTTCTTGCCCTTGGGCTTGGAGTGGTTTTTTTTAAAGTCCGCAGCATGCAGAAAAACAGGGCGCTGAGTTTTTTGTGTGCTTTCTTCGCCGCATGTACCTGTATTGGCATAAGCTATTCAAAGACAAACAGCTGGGACTGCATATTTTTGTTTGGCTTACAGTTCATTCTTGCGGTGCTTGTGTGGATGGGATATTATTTTGCATACAAAAACTGCATTCTTTTTGTTATTTACCTTATAAGACAGAACGGTGATATTTTTTACGTTAATGCAAAGAGCAGGCTTGGAAGGTTCTTATTTAACAGATATGCTTTTCGTGGTGCTTTTATATTGCTTATTGCATTGGGAACCGTATGGCTTATTGCATTTTTTCCCGGTCCGATGCAGCCGGATGCGTATGTACAGCTTTTAATGAAATATGGTGTGTTTGAATACACAGCTCATTTTCCCGTGGCAGCAACGGAGGTAATGGGATTCTGCATGAACGTCGGCAAAAATGCATTTAATTCTGATGTAATTGGAATATTTATTTATACATTTATTCAATATATAATACAATGTCTTGTATTTTCTTACAGTCTTTTTCTTATGAACAAAATGAAAACCCCGATTGTTTTTCGATGCGTCGCTGTTTTTGTATACGGTGTTTCTCCGCTGTTTAACATATGGGGATACACATTTGTTAAGGACTCGTTTTACTATATATTTTTTCTTTTGATGGTATGTTCTCTGATTGATATAGCCTTGAGCGGGCAGAAGGAGTACGCCGGAGAGAGCGGCATAGCTATAGGCGCAAATATATATAAGACAATTCTTCTTACTGTCGGCTGCATGGGAATTTGTATGTTCAGAAACGATGGCAAATATGTGGCGCTGCTTTCACTTGTATCAGCAATATTTTTTGCAAATAAATATTGGAAAAGCTTTCTGACTGCGGCAGCTGTGTGTGTATTGAGCGTATTTCTGACTGAAGGAATATATATGTCCGTAAATAATATTCCAGCGGGCTCTGTGGGAGAGATGCTTTCGATTCCGTTGCAGCAGACGGCAAGATATATAACGGAGCACCCGGATGATATCACGCAGGATGAGCTGCAGGTGCTTCAGGAGGGCTTTGAAGTTGATATCTCGCAAATTCCATCGCTTTACAATCCTGTGCTTTCTGATACCGTTAAGGCAGAGTTTGTAAAAAATTCTGAGCCGGGATACCTTAAGGAATATTTTAAGGTATGGTTAAAACAGCTTGTAAGACATCCTGACACATATATACAGGCTTTTTTGAATCAGACATATGCTTATTTTTATCCCGATGCTCATGACGGAAAGGATGAGGTATACCAGTTTTACATTGTTTACGGAAATGCTTTGCATGACGACTGTTTTGATATAGAGTTTGGGATGAATAATGACGCTCTGAGACAGCTTCTTATGCATTATGGATATCTTTTTGAAAAGCTTCCTGTGCTCAGTATGCTGTTAAGCCCGGGCTTTTATACATATATTCTTATCGGAGAGGCGGTATATCTGATTTCCGGGAAAAAATTCAGAGGGTTAATCGGTCTTATACCTGCGTTTTTAGTTTTGCTTGTGTGTATAGCCTCGCCGGTAAACGGCAGCATAAGATATATGCTTCCCGTTATGGCGTCAGCGCCTGTTTTATTGGCATGGTGCTATAGATACGAATAATATTTATTGAGCTCTTATTCGATAAAGCTTATACAAATATCAACGTTGAAACTGCAATAGTTGACTTTACAAAATCACAAACCTATGGTAGCATAAGCATGTAACCAATTAATGTTTGTGCATCTGAGTATAGTGATACCAATTCGGAAATTGATGCATTAATAGAAAACATTGATGAAGAGAAATTATTGCAGGATGCAGCAAATGATATAATTGACGAACAAGTTCCTTTGGAATTAAACCAAAGTATGATTGCGGATGTTGATTTTATTTCAAGTTCTGATTTAGATGATACTACATTTGATATACATAAAACTGTTCAAAAAGTTGATGATATTACATATGGTAATGGGGAGACAGCGACTTTATATGTGTCAGCGGCTGTTGCAACGGAGACGACTCTTGACAAAGGTTTTACTGAGGAAAATGGAATAGTTGCTCATATTTTTGTGTATTGGATAGATAATTTGGGCACAGTTAAATTGACTGTTCATTCAACATTTACATCGTAAATAAGCGTTGTCTGCACAATGCACCATACAATAACAAGCTGTTTCACAATTATATATTAAATGCAAAAGGCGAAATAATATGAAAATAGTAAAATATTTTTTGAGCACGCTTATACAGATTATCATATTT
>JAJQGF010000002.1 GCA_021200695.1 Lachnospiraceae bacterium | reverse complement strand
CATCAGAAAGACCAAGGTTTTCTTTTACAATATCACCAAGTACAGGCAAAATACGGCTGCCAATGTTTTCTGTCAGTTCAGTACGCTCATGCCAGAGAGCGGAAAGGGTGTTGACTGCCTCCGTAATGGAATTAGCTCTGATAAGACCATAAACAACATCGTCAGTCGTCCGCATAATTTCCGAAATGACTTCCGTCCCCAAAAATCCGGTTGTACCGGTAAGGAATATATTATACATCGGCAATTCCTCCGTATATTCTGCATCAAATCAAACTTTCATGATTAAACAGCCATGAAATCAAAAAATTTCTCATATCCTCCAGCGTGTTTTGATAACACACAAGTTGATGCCCAATTTTCACCTTAATCTGTTCCTGATGAAACAGGGTATACTCTAAGGCGCTTTTAAGCTCCGAAGCCAATTCCTTATCATCTGCGTGCAACAGCTGATGCTCGCACAGCTTCATTTCCTCCATGATATTGTCCAAGCGCTCGTCCATCGAGATTGCCACACTAGGTACCCTTGCATCCATAGACAGCACTTGGGCATGATACCTTGAGGTAATCAGAAGGGACATCTGCCGTAATACAGCCGCCATCTCATAGCCGTCATGGTCGGAGGACAAAAAGACAACTGCCGGTCTTGCAAGCTTTGCGTTCAGCTTTCTGCACGCATCTGCGTCCAGACGCTCCATTCCAAGTATGACGACATGACAGAAGTTCTTTTTTGTATATTCATTCACTGACAGAGCGATAGCATCCAAATAATCCTCAAATTGCCGTTCCCGCCGTTTTGACCAGCTAAAAAAATACCACAGCTGAAATTGCAAGGAATGATCCCCTGTAACTCCTGCTTTCAGCCACTTCGCCAGCGAAGGTCTGACCGGCCACCAAAAGGGATTGATTGGCGCAATACCAAGAAGCGGCGAAGTGCCATCCCAGCCGAATTCCCGAAGCTGCGTGACAGCCCACTCCATATGAGAGGAACTGTCAAATTTCCATGCGGTATCCGTTCCCAAATGACCTTTCAACCCCAACCGTTGAATCTGCTCCAGCGAGTTTTTTGTTCTGGCAATAAAATAAGTATCTGAACAGAGCCGTTTCACAGTGCGCTCCAAAAATGCGTCCATCTCACCGGCTTCTGAGCCATAGGCAATGCAAGGCTTGTGCTGATTTTTCATAATGCCAGCCGCCTCGCAAAAATATAAGGTAAGGGCGTTGGCAAATTTGCTTTTGAGCGTAGAGCCCTCACACAATATTACGGCATGATTCGCACAGCAAGCCCGAAATACATCCACAAAAAAGATGGAGCTAAACGGAACGAGCCGGATATCAGAATCAAAATAGCAACGGATATTTTCTTCATCCAGCGTCATGACGGAAATCTGTGCTTTCTCTTTGCCGAAACATCCCTGAAGCTGCTTCGCGATTTCCGCCACCCTCACGTCTGCGCCGGTATTTCTGGCTCCATTATAGCCTACCAACAAAATATGCAGTTTCGATTTCCTCTCTAAATTTCTGAAGTCCCTATATTCTACAAAACCAAGCTTAGCGAAAACAGGGGCAAACCGAGATAAGAAAACGAAGCATTTTACAAGAATATTGATAAAATGATCCATAAATGTATACTTGGCTCAATGAAGCTCCGCAATTATTTTCGTTGCGAATTGCCTTGCATCATCTAGATCCTTACGATTCGGGCGTCCTTTATGAAGCGCAGTAAACTCTCCCCTGCAATAGAAGTTCCTGCTTTCCACCTGAATACCGCGGCTCTGCAGCTTCTTTTGAATTTGAGGAAAAGCCCTTTCTGCCATTGCGGAGGTAGTGAAAACTACGACCTTTCCAATTTTATTCTTGTCCAATGTCTGGATGTATTCCTTCACTTCGGAACAGATGCCGCCCCAATAAACCGAAGCTCCCAGAAACAGAATGTCTGCTTTGCCATCAATAGGCGCAGGAATCTGCTCTGCCTTACAGCCGACTGTGTTTGCAATCTCATCCGCCAGTTTTCTTGTATTTCCGGATTTAGAAAAGTAACGCACAGCTATATTTGTTTTTTGCATTGTAAGTTCCTCCAATCATGTTAGTATGAATTTTTTCATTTCAGCGCTCTTAAAAATTGCTTTACTCTTAATTTGTTATCTGCTATAATTCATTATAGTTATAGAGTAAGTCTAAGTCAATTACGCAGTTTTTGCGGAGTAGGTAAGAAAAAACAGACTTACAAGGAGGAAATAAAATGGCGAATGAGCATATCTGTCCCTGCACTGTGGGATGCCCTTTACAGAAGGTAATGAATGCGTTAGGCGGAATGTGGAAAATGTCTATTTTATGTTCACTGTCAAACGACGGCTCCACCAGATACAATGACATCAAGCGGAAAATGGGCAATATCTCCAACACCATGCTTGCGAAATCCTTAAAAGAGCTTGAAGAAGATGGGCTTGTAAAAAGGACAGAATATCTAGAGGTTCCGATTCGCGTTGAGTATGAAATAACGGATTCAGTCCGCTCCTTGATTCCGATTTTGACCGAGCTTGCCGTGTGGGGAAGTAATTTGAAATGATAACAATTCAATAGCTTTACACGGGCTGTATTGATAATTAACTCACAGTATATCAACTTTATATAGCTTTATGCTTAAGAAGATAGAGCACACATTTCCGTAGTTTCTTTTACAACAAGCTTGGTATATTGATCACGATTTGACATGAGTTCTCTTATATGACATATAATTCAATCGACTAAAAAAGACTCTGAATATCATACACAGAGCCTTTCTAAGCTTTTTTATCCACTACATAGTGTATTTTCTGTCTATAAAATTCATTTTACAGAATTATACCCGCCTTTTTCGCAAAGTAATCTTTTTTCCCGACAAGCTCTGATGTTCAACAAGCTCTGATGTTGTACAATAATACTTGACACTTCCTCTTCACGAATTTATAAAAAAATGT
>JAJQGF010000108.1 GCA_021200695.1 Lachnospiraceae bacterium | reverse complement strand
CAGATAACGGCATTTATTGGGCCGTCTGGCTGCGGCAAATCAACATTTTTAAAGTGTATCAACCGCATGAATGATCTTGTGGACAATGTTAAAATCGAGGGTACGATTCTTCTTGACGGAGAGGATATCTATGACAAAAGTGTGGATACAACGCTTCTCAGAAAAAAGGTTGGAATGGTTTTTCAGCAGCCAAATCCATTTCCGACGAGTATTTACGATAATGTGGCATACGGGCCCAGAGTGCACGGTATCAGAAATAAGCAGAGGCTTGACGAGATAGTTGAGAATGCTTTAAAGGACGCGGCAATTTATGATGAGATAAAGGATAAGCTTAAAAAATCCGCACTTGCTCTTTCCGGCGGGCAGCAGCAGAGGCTTTGTATTGCGAGAGCCATCGCAGTTGAGCCGGAGGTTCTTCTTATGGACGAGCCAACCAGCGCTCTTGACCCAATCTCAATGCTTCAGATTGAGGAATTGATGGAAAGCCTTAAAAAGCGATATACGGTGGCGATAGTCACCCACAATATGCAGCAGGCCGCACGTGTGTCGGATTATACGGCGTTCTTTCTGGTGGGAGAGGTTGTTGAATTTAACAATACTGAGGATATTTTTGCCAGACCGCAGGATAAACGCACTGAGGATTACATAACCGGAAGATTCGGCTGATTAAAGGAGGATATATAATGTCACCAAGACCGGTATTTGAACAGGAATTGAAAATATTAAAAAATCAGGTTGCAGAAATGTGCGACAGGGCACAGATAAGCTACGACAGGCTTCTGCTTGCAATTAATACTAATGACAGGGATGCACTTGAGCAACTGCTTGACAATGACAGACATATGACTGACATGCAGAGAGGGATTGAGGCGAAATGTCTTACGCTTTTGACAAAGCAGCAGCCGGTTGCAAGAGATTTGAGACTTGTGACCTCAGCTCTTAAGGTAGTGACGGATATTGAAAGGATTGGAGATCATGTCACGGATATAGCTGAGCTCTGTCTGCGTACTGAGGCTTCACCGGCTGTAGCTTATGGCGGGGAATGCATGAAGAATATGATGAGCGAGGCAAAAAAAATGCTGATAGAGGCGGTTGAGGCGTTTACCTCTTCAGATATGACAACCGCTAAGGCGGTAATAAATAAGGATGATGATGTTGACCGCCTGTTCAATCAGGTAAAGGACAGCATGATGCAGGCTATACGCGAAAGAAGCCTTGATGCCGATGTTGTGGTAGATACGCTCATGCTTGCAAAGTATCTTGAGAAAATCGGAGACCATGCGGTAAATATTGCCGAATGGGCAATCTTTATGCTTACAGGGGATATTCAGGGAGTTAAATTATATTAAGAATATTTTGTAAATACCGATTTATAAAATGCAATGTAAAATATTTTACATAAATTTTACATTATACACTTTTTCATTTTACATTGATGATATATTATGGGAATATATATTACAGGGTATATATTCCCTTTTAGCATGTGTCGGCGCTGAACACATAAAGTCAACGCAGAAATGAGGAAAATATGGCGCTTATTTATATTGTTGAGGATGATAAAAGCATACAGGAGATAGAGAGATTTGCCCTTCAGAATGTGGGATATGATGTTCAGGGTTTTTCGACTGCAAAAGAATTTTACGAAAGCGTAAATGATAAAACTCCTGACCTTATACTTTTGGACGTGATGCTTCCGGACGAGGATGGACTTTCTATAGTAAAAAAGCTGAGAAGGAACAGGGAAACAGTTACAGTGCCTGTTATTATGGTGACTGCAAAGACAGCAGAAATCGATAAGGTAAAAGGGCTGGACATAGGGGCTGATGATTATATGACAAAGCCCTTTGGAGTAATGGAGTTAATATCACGGGTAAAGGCAATGCTCAGACGAAGCACAAAGGCTGATGTACAGGAGAAGGTTATGAAGGCAGGTAAAATAACGCTTGATATTGATAAACATGCCGTTTTTGTAAATGATTTGCCTGTGGAGCTGACCTACAAGGAGTATGAGCTTCTTAAGCTGCTTATGTCAAATGCGGGCATAGTCACCACAAGAGAGGTGATATTGGATAAAATATGGGGGATTGACTTTGAGGGAGAGTCCAGAACGCTGGATATGCATATCAAGACGCTCAGACAGAAGCTCGGAAGTGAAGGCGCCCTGATAAAGACGGTCAGAAATGTAGGTTATATTTTATAGGAGAAAACCCATGAAGAAAAGCATAAACCACAGCCTGATGCTTGTGTCTGCGCTGGCTATATTTCTTACGACATTTTTTGTTACTATAGTATATTATGAAGTGTTTAAGGGGCAGATGATGGAGGATTTAAAGACTTCAGCGCTGCTTGCGGGAGATTTGGCCGGGGAGGACAGGCTTGCTGAAATGGGCAGCAAGCTTTCGGAAAATGGAATGCGTCTTACTGTCATGGATTCGGACGGCAATGTGTATTATGACAGTGAAGCTGATTATGAATATATGGATAACCATTCTGACAGACCTGAGATAAGGGATGCCATTGATATAGGCGAAGGATGGGCGGTTAGGCGCTCTGAAACTCTTTCCAAAAACATATTTTATTATGCGATTAGAACGGAGGACGGCTCAATTCTTAGGCTTTCAAAGGATGCAAGCAGTATATACAGCATTTTTCTCAGGGCTGTTCCTACGATGCTTGTCATTCTGGCAGCCCTTTTTGCATTATGCTTTGTAACAGCGCATTTCCTTACCGGCAGACTCATTGCACCGATTGAAAAGCTTGCAAACAATCTGGACGAGTATAATGATGTGACGGATTATGAAGAGCTTACCCCATTTGTAAATATGATTAAGCAGCATCACAGGGATATAATGAAGAGCGCACTGATGCGTCAGGAATTTTCCGCCAATGTATCTCATGAGCTAAAGACGCCTCTTACCTCAATTTCAGGATACGCGGAGCTGATAGAGACTGGCATGGCATCGGATGAGGATGTGG
>JAJQGF010000058.1 GCA_021200695.1 Lachnospiraceae bacterium | reverse complement strand
TCATTAGTATATCCGTATTTCTGAAAATAAATTTTCCTGTTAAGCTCTGCACATATCGCAATAAGGGCGGCAAATGCCGGCAGATACAGAATATACTGTGGGAAAATGCTGACGACAAAAAGCAGCAGACCCTTTATTCCGTATCTTATCAGTAATGCCGACATGAACATTCCCGCCGCAGCGCCGTACCAGATTGAAAATGCGGCGCATACAATAAGTCCCAAATATGTGGTGGAAAGTATCATAATTATTAAAGCCGTACCTGCCCTCTTTTTTAATACATAATAAAAAAGAGCTGTGCTGTCCACGGTCATATATTTCATGTCAACAAAAGTGTTTTCATCTAACAGTCCCGTGTTTTCCAGCAAAATGCTCTTTCCAAAATACATTACCAATATTCCGGCAATAAACCCCGTGAAAAAAAGTGACATTGTCGGAAATTTCGTCTTTATATCAGTCAAATACATATTTTACACCCAAGCCTTTGTCCGTCATTTTCCAATATATGCGGACAAAGGCCAGGGTATGTGCTGCAATCTACAGATATCTGGCTGCATATGTGAGAATTCCGCAGATTGTCTTTGAATCCTGTATTTTACATTCAAAAATCATCTGCTTTAGCTCATCCACCGTGTATGCCTCGACATTTACGTACTCATCCTCGTCAAGATGCTGTCTGCCCGGGTTTTTAAGCCCCCTTGCAAGGTATATGTCTATTTTTTCATTACAGAAGGCAACTGTGGTGTAAATTGTATTGATAAGTTCAACCTTATCACAGCTATACCCTGTTTCCTCAGACAGCTCTCTGATTGCGGCTTCAGCCGTAGGCTCATCTCTTCCGTTCAGTCCACCCGCAGGAATCTCCAGGGTCTCCCGCCCGAGCGCATTTCTGTACTGACGAACCATCAGTAGTTTGCCATCCTCTCTGACAGCAACAACTGCCGCCGCCCCCTTGTGGTCTATAAGGTCCCACTTTACAACATTTCCATTGGGTATCTGCATTGTATCCTGATAATAATCTATAATTGCACCCTTAGCTACAAGCTCACGCTTAATTCTTTTTATCTCTTCCATCCCAATCTCCATTCCAAAGCTGCATAAGCCTTATTAAATATTGCCCAGAAGCTTGTCAACACTGACGAGCTTTACACAAAGCACAAACAAATCTGTCGCCTGCGCCATCTCCTCCGGTGTCGGGAACGAGGGTGCTATGCGTATATTGCTGTCCACAGGGTCAATACCGTAAGGATATGTAGCGCCTGCACCCGTAAGAGTGACACCCGCCTCCTTACATTTTGCAACAATGGCCTTTGCACAGCCCTCCATTGCATCAAAGGATATAAAATAACCGCCATTGGGTTTGGTCCAGCTCCCTATTCCCAGCCCTGAGAGTTCTTCGTCAAGCACCTTCAGCACTGCTTCAAACTTTGGACGCATCAAAGCCGCATGCTTCATCATATGCGCCTTTATCCCATTTAAATCCTTAAAATACCGCACATGGCGAAGCTGGTTAACCTTGTCATAGCCTATGGTCTGTATTGTCATCGTTCTCCTTATTTCATCAAGGTTTGCCTTAGAGGACGCAACAGCTGCGATGCCCGCACCCGCAAATGTAACCTTGGAGGTTGAACAAAATTCATATACCATATCAGGATTCCCGGCTTTCCCGCACTCGCCCAATATCTCAAGCAGCTCATCCTGTCTTTCACTCTCATCATATAAATGATGAACCGCATATGCATTATCCCAATATATCCTGAAGTCCTCCGCCGCCGGCTTAAGTGCAGCAAGGCGCCTCACAGTCTCATCCGAATAAGTATCGCCCGGAGGAGTGGAATACTTAGGAACACACCCGCTACCCTTAACAGCGGCATCCCCGCTTACCAGCTCTTCAACCATATCCATATCCGGTCCCTCCGGCGTCATGGGTATATTTATCATCTCTATTCCGAAATGCTTTGATATTGAAAAATGTCTGTCATAACCCGGCACGGGACAGAGGAATTTTACCTTATCAAGCCTGCACCACGGAGTGCTTCCAAGCACACCGTGAGTCATGGAACGTGAAACCGTGTCGTACATAATGGTAAGGCTTGCGTTTCCACAGACAATAACATTATCCGCACTAACGCCTATAATGTCACCCATCAGCTTTTTGGCCTCATATATACCGTCAAGAACACCATAATTTCTGACATCAACACCGTCCTGCGTCTTCATACTGCTCTCCGAATCCAGCACATCCATAAAATCCATTTCCATATCAAGCTGTGAAAAAGCCGGCTTTCCACGCGACATGTCCAGCTTCAGCCCCATGCTCTTCGCATTTTCATATGCCATCTCAAGTTCTGACTTAAGCTCCAAAAGCTCTTCTCTGCTAAACTCCTGATATGCTTTCATAGTTTCTCCGTCCTCCGGTCATTTTGCTTTATTTTCAAGTAATTTTGTCGGTTGCATAATCGTATACAATCATACACTTTGAATATAATACTATATGAAGAAGCAATGTACAAGTGTTTTTTAACATTTTTTTGCTTAAACATTACTATTCACATCTGTTTGACCTGCTGATTTACGCAAAACAAAAAGGGTGTCCCTCAGGTCATTTCACGACCTTTGGAACACCCTCTTAACTGTCTGGTAATTATTACTTAATCAAGTATTTAATTTTTAGCCGGAAATCGGAAATATGTTATTTAGCATAATCAATCACGCGGCTCTCACGGATAACATTAACCTTAATCTGTCCGGGATATTCCATCTCAGCTTCAATCTGTTTGGATATATCACGCGCCAACAGAACCATATCGGCATCTGAAATCTGCTCGGGCACAACCATAACACGAACTTCACGACCTGCCTGAATAGCAAAAGATTTATCTACACCTTTGAAATTGTTTGTTATTTCTTCTAAAGCTTTAAGCCTGCTAGTATAGGTTTCAAGCGTCTCCCTTCTGGCTCCCGGTCTTGCAGCAGAGATTGTATCAGCAGCTTGTACAATAC
>JAJQGF010000124.1 GCA_021200695.1 Lachnospiraceae bacterium | reverse complement strand
TCTAATTCGTCGGCAGCGTCAGATGTGTATTAGAGAGAGGTGATTACCATTGTGAGCGTATTTACAAGTATGGTGATGCTGAATATTCCGCTTACCTGCCTGACGATATTTGTTGTGGCAGTAATGCTTTTTGCTACAAAAAATATTGCCGGACTTTCAGGCCGTTATTTTGTATCGCAGCAGAAGGCACTCGGCGCGGTTAACGGTTATATAGAGGAGATGATGGAGGGACAGAAGGTAGTAAAGGTCTTCTGTCATGAGGAGAAAAGCAAAGAGCGGTTCGATGAGCTTAATGAAAAGCTTTTTGACAGCGCTTTTAATGCAAATCAGTTTTCAAATATAATCGGCCCGATAAATTCACAGCTTGGTAATGTGAGCTATGTGCTTTGCGCAATGGTTGGAGGCATACTTGTGTTAAGCGGCACGGGAGGCTTTACTCTTGGCGGGCTTGCAAGCTTTTTAACCTTTAACAAAAGCTTTAACATGCCTATAAATCAGGTGAGCATGCAGTTTAACAGCATTGTCATGGCACTTGCCGGTGCAGACAGAATATTCAGGCTTCTTGACGAAGAGCCTGAGGTTGACGACGGATATGTAATGCTTGTAAATGTGAAAAAGGAGGATGGAAAGCTTGTAGAGACCAAAGAGAGGACAGGAATGTGGGCATGGAAGCATTTCCACAAGGAGAACGGAAGCGTTACCTATGTCGAGCTTAAGGGTGACATAGTGTTTGACGATGTGGACTTTGGTTATACTGAGGATAAGCCTGTACTTCACAATATAAAGATGTATGCGACGCCGGGACAGAAAATTGCGTTTGTAGGCTCAACCGGCGCAGGGAAGACTACGATTACCAATCTTATAAACCGCTTCTATGACATTCAGGATGGTAAGATAAGATATGACGGAATTAATATAAACAAGATAAAGAAGGCAGATTTGAGGCGCTCATTGGGAATGGTGCTTCAGGATACTCACCTTTTTACCGCTACGGTTATGGAGAATATCCGTTACGGAAGGCTTTATGCAACCGACGAGGAGGTAATTGCCGCGGCAAAGCTTGCAAACGCTGACGGCTTTATAAGGAGACTTCCCGATGGCTATAACACGGTCCTCACGGGAGACGGCTCTAATCTCAGTCAGGGGCAGCGCCAGCATCTCGCAATAGCCAGGGCAGCCGTCGCAGACCCTCCCGCCCTGATACTTGATGAGGCAACAAGCTCTATTGATACAAGAACGGAGAAAATAGTTCAAAACGGCATGGACAGCCTGATGAAGGGAAGAACCACATTTGTAATCGCACACCGCTTATCCACCGTAAAGAACAGTGATTGTATTATGGTGCTTGAAAACGGCAGGATAATTGAACGCGGAATGCATGACCAGCTTATTGAGCAAAAGGGAAGGTATTATCAGCTGTATACAGGAAACAGCATTACGGCATAAAAGCCTTACAGTGTATTTTGCAAAGCTCTGTCAAAGATATTATATTACCTTTGACAGAGCTTATTTTTTTGCCAAAATACACTTACAAGCCGGATAGCTGCAGCTTAAACACAATTCTTTCATGTAATTATAGACTTTATGGGATTTTTCCAGTATACTTATAACAATTGGGTAAGCTTTCACAAATTATTAACATTAATTCCCATTTTTTTATTGGAAATGCTTATCTGAATATGTTATAATTAATAATGATGATGTGGGAATTTCATCAGTAGGAAACAGTTGACTGCGTCATGCAGCCACAGAAAGAGAGGCATAAGGTGGAACTTAGAACAGCAGTATCACCAAGGGATGTGAAGCATTATACCACAGAACGTCTGAGAGAAGAGTTCCTGATTCAGAATCTTTTCGTGCCGGGCGAAATTAAGCTGGTATACAGCCACATTGACAGAATTATTACAGGTGCGGCAGTACCGACCGAGCCTATTACGCTGACTGCCGGAGACGAGCTCAGAGCTGAGTATTTTTGTCAGAGAAGAGAGCTTGGAGTCATCAATATCGGGGGTGCGGGCACCATAACAGTTGACGGCAGGGTCAATAAAATCGGCTTCAAGGAAGCAATGTACATAGGCATGGGCTCAAAGGAAATAATTTTTGCAAGCGAGGATGCGGCAGAGCCTGCCAGGTTTTATCTTAATTCAGCGCCTGCGCATAAGACCTATCCGACAGTGGTTATTAAGCCGGAGGGAACTCCTGAGCCCGGTGTTGTTATAGTTAAGGATGAGAATAAAGTAGAGCTCGGAAGCCTTGAGGATGCAAACCACAGGGTTATATGCAAATATATTCTTCCGGGGCAGGTTGAGAGCTGTCAGCTTGAGATGGGCATGACAAAGCTTGAGCCGGGAAGTGTCTGGAATACAATGCCATGCCATACACATGACAGACGTATGGAGGTTTATCTTTATTTTGAGATGCCTGAGGATGCATTTGTCATGCACTATATGGGCGAGCCGAATGAGACGCGCCATATTGTCATGAGAAACGAGGAGGCTGTTATCTCACCAAGCTGGTCAATCCATTCCGGATGCGGCTCGAGGGCATATACCTTTATATGGGGTATGGTAGGAGAAAATCAGGATTTTGATGATATGGACGGAGTTGACAACAGAGATTTAATGTAGACTGAATTTCACGGATATCCGCTAAAGACGCGTGATTCCGTATGAAATATTCACAAAATAAAACAAAAAGGAGATTTTTAGAATGTCAGAGTTTACAAATTTCTCCCTTGAGGGAAAAGTAGCACTTGTAACAGGTGCATCGTATGGTATCGGATTTGCAATCGCATCCGCATACGCAGAGGCAGGCGCAACAATCTGCTTCAACGATATTAAGCAGGAGCTTGTGGACAAGGGTCTTGCTGCATATGCTGAGAAGGGCATCAAGGCTCATGGCTATGTGTGTGATGTGACCGATGAGAATGCGGTTAATGCTCTTGTGGCAAAGATTGAGGAGGAGGTAGGAGC
>JAJQGF010000170.1 GCA_021200695.1 Lachnospiraceae bacterium | reverse complement strand
GCTCGGAGATGTGTATATGAGTCAGGGTTCTATTGGACGGTCATTCCAATCAGTGCGTGTCTCTGCGATTTTGTTTACGACATCCATGCCCTCCGTTACCTTGCCGAAGGCGGCATAACTCCCATCAAGGTGCGGAGATGTCTTATGCATTATAAAGAACTGCGAGCCTGCGGAGTCGGGATGCATTGCTCTGGCCATGGAAAGTATACCCTCGGTGTGTTTTAAATCATTTTTGAAGCCGTTTTGTGAGAATTCTCCCTTTATGCAGTAGCCGGGACCTCCTGTTCCGGTTCCTTCGGGGCACCCGCCCTGAATCATGAAGCCCTTAATAACACGGTGGAAAATCAAACCGTCATAGAATTTTTTGTTGATAAGACTGATAAAATTATTTACGGAGACGGGTGCTGTTTCGGGATAAAGCTCTGCCCTGATGATGTCGCCGTTTTCCATTGTGATTGTAACAATCGGATTCTGTGCCAAAATAATTTACCTAAACCTTTCTTTTTAATATTTTTATAGTATTATAAATTAAAAAGTCTTAAAGGTAAAGAGAGAAAGAGTATATATGTATTATTTAAAAAGAATTGTTGTAATTCTTGAAAATGCCGAGGCTGCCTTACTTTTTGCGGGTATTGGAAATGAGGCGCGTGATTGCGGAATAGAGTTCTTTATGCTGGAGGAGAGCGGCAGCTTTATACCGCCGTTTGGCATGCAGGAGGCGGGCATGGAGGAAGCCTGCCATGTCAGGGAGGAGACCGCCCGTGACGAGGAGGATAAGATACTTTGGATTACTGATTCGGTTAATATAGCGGAATATCTGTCTGCAAACTCACTTAAGACGCTCATTTACCTGCATAAGGGGGATTATGGCGCGGCTTTTGGCAAAGCCTTGTATGCGTTTGAGAAACCGCAGGAAATTACGCTGCATTATCTTGACAGAATATACAGACGTTATGCGGGCATACCGTGGGATATTCTTGATACCGACAGATGCATTATCCGAGAAAGCTCTGAGCAGGACGTAGATGCTTTTTATGCCATATATGCTGAGCCTTCAATAACAAAATACATGGAGGGGCTGTATGAGGCTTATGACGAGGAAAAGGCATATATTCACAATTACATTGAGAAAATATATAAATTTTATGAGTTTGGAGTTTGGAGTGTAATTGAGAAGGAGAGCGGAGAGGTAATAGGCAGAGCGGGGCTTTCATACAGAGAAGGCTTTGATGAGCCTGAGCTGGGCTTTGTAATAGGAACTCCGTGGCAGAGAAGGGGATATGCATATGAGGTGTGCAGGGCAATACTTAACTATGGAAGTGAGGAGTTTGGCTTTAGTAAAATTCTGGCATTTGCGGAGCCTGAAAATACACCCTCACTCAGGCTGTGTGATAAATTGGGCTTTAAAAGTGATGGCATAACCAATATTTCCGGTATTAATTATGTAAAAATGAGCATTGACACAAACGGACTGTAATCGCCGATTGACATTAAAAGATAATTGTGTGTATAATAAATTCGGACAAAGACGTTTTCACTAAGGCTGAAGTGAAGATGTCTTTTTTGCAGGGTGGTTGTACAAGGAGGGCTGTCTTATGAAAAAATTAGAGATTATTATCAGACCGGAAAAGCTTGATGAACTTAAGGCTCTTTTGAGCGGATATCCCGTAAAGGGTCTTAATATTGCAAATGTAATGGGCTTTGGCAATCAGATGGGAGTTATAAAAAAATACCATGGCGCAGAGTACAAGGTTGACCTGCTGCCTAAGGTAAAGGTAGAGACGGTTGTGGAGAATGAAGACGCAGATGAGCTTATAGAAAAGATTGTTGCGGCCATAACTACGGGAAATGCAGGGGACGGCAAGATTTTTGTTCTTGAGGTTCAGGAGGCTGTCCGTATACGCACGGGAGAGCGAGGACAGGATGCTTTATAAAAAGTGTCTTAAAAAATCGGAAAAATATCTTAAAAAATTAGTTGACATCGAAAATTGTCGGTGATATACTTACCTACATAAAGCGAAGGCGCTATGGTTTAAGCCATAGTGCCTTTTTTTTCGGCGATGCAATGGGGCTTCAAAAGGGAAAGCTCTGGCATCGCTAATTCTATTTGAGGAGGAAAAATTATGACAGAAGAAATTTTATCTGCAATTCGAGGGGAAACTTTTGGCGTCTGGTTTCTAATCGGCGC
Source organism: Lachnospiraceae bacterium (assembly GCA_021200695.1). Lineage (GTDB taxonomy): Bacteria > Bacillota > Clostridia > Lachnospirales > Lachnospiraceae > Acetatifactor. The sequence goes on along the minus strand of JAJQGF010000170.1, from coordinate 11,892 downwards.
TGCGCTGGTATTCTGGATGCAGGCAGGATTTGCAATGGTGGAGGCCGGATTTACCAGAGCAAAGAATACCGGTAACATTATAATGAAGAACCTGATGGACTTTTGTATTGGTACCGCAGTATTTATTTTAATCGGTTTCAGTCTCTTGCTTGGAGAGGATGTAGTGGGAATTATCGGAAAGCCCGGTTTTGATATCTTTACAAGCTATGCTGATTTTGATTGGTCCAGCTTTGTTTTCAATCTGGTTTTCTGTGCTACTACGGCAACAATTGTTTCCGGTGCAATGGCAGAGCGTACAAAGTTTTTGAGCTACTGTATCTATTCCGCAGTTATCTCCGCAATAATTTATCCTATCGAGGCGCATTGGATATGGGGCGGCGGCTGGCTCTCACAGATTGGCTTCCATGATTATGCAGGTTCAACCGCTATACATATGGTAGGTGGAATTTCCGCATTGATAGGTGCGGCATTGCTTGGTCCCCGTATCGGAAAGTTTGTAAAGGATAAGGAAGGTAAAATTACAAAGGTAAATGCTTTCCCCGGTCATAACCTTGCAATCGGTGCACTTGGAGTATTTATTCTCTGGTTTGGCTGGTATGGATTTAATGGTGCTGCCGCTACAAATGTAGATGAGCTTGCATCAATCTTCCTGACAACAACTGTAGCACCTGCTCTTGCAACTGTTACATGTATGATATTTACATGGGTTAAGTATGGAAAGCCCGATGTTTCCATGTGCCTTAATGCATCTCTGGCGGGTCTTGTTGCCATTACTGCACCCTGCGATGTGACAGATGCTCTTGGCGCTTCAATAATCGGTATTGTAGCCGGACTGCTTGTTTGCTTCGGTGTATGGCTTCTTGATAATAAGCTTCATGTTGACGACCCTGTTGGCGCCGTTGCGGTTCACTGCTTAAACGGTATCTGGGGAACAATCGCCGTAGGTCTGTTTGCAACATCATCATCACCGGCTTTTGAGACAGCAGGAATTCACGAGGGTCTGTTTTATGGCGGTGGATTTACACAGCTTGGATTGCAGCTTACAGGCTTTGTATCTGTAGCTGCCTGGACGGTAGTTACAATAACCATTGCTTTCCTTATAATTAAATCAGTTATAGGCCTTCGTGTGTCAGAGGAGGAGGAAATTGTCGGCCTTGACGTAACTGAGCATGGTCTTGCATCAGCGTACTCAGGATTTGCAATTATGGATGTATCAAACACCATGACAATGGATATAAATGAAAATACCGACCTCGGAGAGAGCGATTATGTTGCGGCGTCTGATATTAAAAAGGCAGCCTCCGTTCCTGTTGTTGAGGTTCCATCTGTATCACCTACCGGAATTTACAAGGTTGTTATTATTGCAAAGATGAACAAGTACGATGCCCTAAGAAAGGCAATGAACGATTTAGGTGTAACCGGCATGACGGTGACAAATGTAATGGGTTGTGGTGTCCAGAAGGGCGCCGGCGAGAGATACCGTGGTGTTGAAATTGATGCGACGCTGTTGCCTAAGATTAAGATAGAAGTAGTAGTAAGCAAGATTCCTGTAGCAGATGTTATTGAAGCTGCAAAGAAAACTCTTTACACAGGTCATATTGGAGACGGCAAGATTTTCGTCTACAGTGTGGATAAGGTTGTAAAGGTTCGTACCGGCGAGGAAGATTTTGCAGCCCTGCAGGATGTTGAATAAGCGTTCCTCTAATCCCTTAGTTTGGTATATATAGGTCTGCACCGGATGCTGCGACTCATCCGGAGTGGACGAAAAAACCGGATGCTTCCACCATCCGGTTTTTTCATGTAAAAAATTAATAATAAATTAAATGTTTTATCCTCAAATTTTGTGGTATTATATCTTTTAGTATGACAGAGTGGTGATTAATATGGAAAAAAGAATTATTAACTACCGAAGATATATCGATGGGCTTATTGACGCCGACGCTTCTGATTGGGAGAAAATTGCAGGAGACCACCTTGTGCAGATTGGATTTTTTCAGCATGAAAGGCTTGTACATCTCATTGTAACAGTCACCTTTGCAATATTGGAGATGCTGTCCGTGTGTATGGCAATACTGTCATTTACGCCTTTTATGGGAGCGCTGTCTCTACTGCTGCTTATACTTCTGATACCATATATACGTCATTATTATATTCTTGAGAATGAAATACAAAGGATGTATACCCAATATGATAAAATTGCGGAAAAGCTTGCCGCACGACAGGCAGGCTCTGAGGTTTAATCAAACAAATATAACAGGCTTAAGGAGTATATCAGATTATGTATGAGGCAAATGCAAAAAGATATGATTATATGAAATATAACCGGTGCGGACACAGTGGACTGCTGCTTCCGGCAGTATCATTGGGGCTGTGGCATAATTTTGGCTCAAATGCAGGCTTTGAGAATATGTCAGATATGTGCCGGACAGCTTTTGATAATGGAATTACACATTTTGACCTTGCAAATAATTATGGTCCGGTTCCGGGCGCGGCGGAGGAGAACTTCGGCAGAATACTTAAGAGGGATTTTGCATGCTACAGGGATGAATTGGTTATTTCCACAAAGGCAGGATATGAAATGTGGCCGGGACCATATGGAAATTGGGGAAGCAAAAAGTATCTTGTTGCCAGTCTTGACCAGAGCCTTAAGCGGATGGGATTAGAATACGTTGATATTTTTTATCATCACAGACCTGACCCTGATACTCCGCTTGAGGAAACGGTTCGGGCACTTGATGGGATTGTCAGAAGCGGTAAGGCATTGTATATAGGCATATCAAACTATAATAAGGAGCAGACTATTGCGGCAGCGGAGATGTTTAATGAGCTGGGAACTCCTTTTATAATCAATCAGAGGAAATATTCAATGTTTGTCAGAGATTTGGAGAAGGATGGACTTAAGGATTATGCCGCTGCCCACGGTATAGGAATAATAACCTTCAGCCCTCTTGCACAGGGGCTTTTGACAGACAGATATCTTCACGGAATCCCTGAGGACAGCCGGATAAGGACAGACGGCAGATTTTTAAAGGAAAGCGCTGTTAATGTGGAAACGCTTGGAAAGGTACGTGCCCTCAATGAAATTGCAGGGGAAAGGGGTCAGTCTCTTGCACAGATGGCGCTTTCATGGATTTTGAGAGACGGAGATATCACCAGCGTTCTTATAGGCGCTTCAAAATCCTCACAGATTATTGACAATCTTGGAGTATTGAATGCGGCGCCTTTTACGGATAACGAGAGAAATAGAATTGACGAAATTACCCAAAAGTAATACTATAGTAGCTGGGTAATATTAAAAAAAGATTATGGAGAAAAAGAATGAAGGTGTATACATGTTTTCCGGAGGGAAAAGCAAAAGCGCTTACCATGAGCTATGATGATGGAAAAGTAGAGGATATCCGTCTGCTTGAGATATTCAATAAGTATGGGATTAAGGGAACATTTAATCTTAATTACGGGATTATGATTTCTGAGCAGGAGGGACAAAAGCATCCCCGTATTCCCGAAGAGCAGATAGCCAAACTGTATAAGGGGCATGAAATTGCCACGCATACTATGACTCATCCTACAATAGCGAGATGTCCAATCACAGAGGCCGCTATGGAGATTCTGGAGGACAGGAAGGGGCTTGAGAAGATAAGCGGTACCGTAATCAGGGGGCATGCGTATCCCAATGGCTCATATAATGAGGATATAAAGCAGCTTTTTAAGCAGCTTGGAATTGCATACGCAAGAGTAACGGAGACAAATGCAGGATTTGGATTTTCTGATTTCGGACTTCCGACTGACCCTATGGAGTGGCGTCCTACCTGCCATCATAATGACCCTAAGCTGATGGAATATGCTGAGTATTTTGCTGAGTTTAAGAAGAAGCAGTACCTTAAGCTCATGTATGTGTGGGGACACAGCTATGAATTTGCGGAAAATGATAATTGGCAGGTTATAGAGGAATTCTGCAGATATATGGGAGGCAGAGACGATATCTGGTATGCCACTAATATTGAGATAATAGATTACATGGAGGCTGAAAAGCAGCTTAAATTTTCGGCGGATTATCATTTGGTTTATAACCCCTCTGCCAGCAGTGTATGGCTTGCAGTTGACAACGACATCTACGTTGAGGTAAAGGGCGGTACAACGCTGGATTTGAATACATTTATCTGAAATGACCTACACCCCGCCTGCATGGCTTTGAAAGCATGCGGGCGGGGCTTTTAAGAGGCAGATACAGAACCGGGCGTCTGCATTGGCAGACGGCTTTTAATAAGAAAAAAGCAGATTGGAGAAATATTATGTTAGTTCAAAAGTACAGGGATATGTTATCAGGAAAGTCTGTTATAAGACAGCTTTCGGAATTTGCTGCCGCAAGGGGAAATGAAATAGGATATGAAAACGTGTTTGACTATAGTCTGGGTAATCCATCAGTACCGGTTCCGCAGGAATTTACCGATGCCATGGTTAGAATGCTTACAAGTGAAAATTCAAATATACTTCATGGTTATAGTCCAAGTCTTGGCATTTCGAGTGTGCGTGAGGCGATTGCAAAATCCCTGCAGAAACGATTTGGCATTTCATACCGCATGGAAAATATTTTTATGGCTACGGGCGCGGCGGGAGCGCTTGCCCATGCAATCCGTCTGGTTACTGAGCCCGGGGATGAGGTGCTGACCTTTGCGCCGTTTTTCCCTGAATATCATCCTTATGTTGAGCTTGCGGGCGCCGTTCTTAAGGTTGTTCCTCCTAACACTGAGACCTTTCAGATTAATTTTGCGGCCTTTGAGGAAATGCTTACAGACAAGGTAATGGCAGTGCTTATTAACACCCCCAACAATCCTTCAGGCGTTGTATATTCCGCAGATACCTTAAGCGAGCTTTCAAGGCTGCTTAAGCTTAAATCCAGAGAATACGGACATGATATATATTTAATATCCGATGAGCCGTACAGGGAAATAATTTTTGAGGGAGTTGAGGCGCCCTGCGTAGCAGCATTTTATGACAATACTATTATGTGCTATTCGTTTTCAAAATCATTATCCCTTCCGGGCGAGCGTATCGGATATGTTGCGATAGGTCCGGCATGTAAGGATGCGGAGGACATGATAAACATGTGCGGCCAGATTTCCAGAGGAATCGGTCACAACTGCCCGCCCTCCATTATTCAGCTTGCTGTTGCCGAGGTCGTTGACAAGACTGCAGAGCTGTCGGTGTATGAGACAAATATGAAGCTTATTTATAATGAGCTTACAGAGCTCGGGTTTACCTGCGTTAAGCCTGGGGGAACCTTCTACATATTTCCTAAGGCTCTTGAGGAGGATTCGATTGAATTCTGTCAGAAGGCTTTAAAGTACGATTTGGTGCTGGTGCCTGCCGATACCTTTGGCGCGCCCGGATTTTTCCGTATGGCATATTGTATTGACACCGATAAGGTAAAGCGTTCACTTCCCATGCTTAGGAAATTTGTTCAGGAAAACTACAGGTAAAAATCAACCTGTGAATGGAGGTAAATATGTATCAGGCAGGGCTTGTTCTTGAGGGCGGCGGAATGAAGGGAATATATACCGCGGGAGTGCTGGATTTTTTTCTTGACAGAGGAATGGATTTTTCAATGATATACGGTGTGTCAATGGGAGCTGTCAATATGTGCAGCTATCTGACTAAGCAGCGGGGAAGAGCGCGTGATGTTATTGTAGATTATGTCGGAATGAAGCATTATTGCAGTATTGAGAGTCTTGTGTTTACCGGAGATGTATTTAATGAGGATATGTGCTATCACCTCATTCCTGATTATCTTTATCCTTATGATAAAGAAGCCTTTGATAAATATGAGGGAAGGGCATACAGCGTGGCAACGGATATTTATTCAGGCATGCCGGAGTATTTCAGAATTACTGATTTGAAGGAGGATGTAGATAAGGTTCGAGCATCCGCCTCTCTGCCGCTCGTTGCGCGCAATGTTGAGATTAACGGAAGGCTGTACCTTGACGGCGGATTGAGCGATTCGATTCCTCTCGGCAAATCCATTCTGGACGGAAACCGAAAAAATATTGTTGTCATGACTAAGGAGATTGGGTTTATAAGAAAAATTACTTCAATGCCCCAGCTTGCGCTCATAAAGGCAAGATATTATAAATATCCTAAAGTATATGAGCTTATGGCGGAGCGGCATATAAGCTATAATGCAACGCTGGATTTTATAGAGAGGCAGGTGGATAACGGTCAGGCGTTTGTAATACGTCCAAAGCATAAGAGCGAGGTCGGACGACTTGAAAAGGACCGGGATAAGCTTATGGAGCTTTATGATGAGGGATATCAGGAGGCTGCGGACAGCTACGATGAGCTGCTTTTGTATCTTAATGATTCAAATAAGGACTGATGAACCGTTTAAAATAAATAATAATAAAATATTAAAGGCAGGAAAGGCAGGGCTTAGGCATGCTTGATATTATCAAGGCATTTATATATGGTATTGTAGAGGGGATAACGGAATGGCTTCCCATAAGCAGCACAGGGCATCTTATCCTTGTGGAAAGGCTTATTCCTTTTGAAGGAACAAGCGAAGGCTTTTTTGATATGTTTGATGTGGTAATACAGTTGGGTGCAATATTTGCGGTTATTGTTCTTTTCTGGAAAAAAATCTGGCCCTTTGCCTTCGACCGCGGAGAGAGAGGGGGCAGATGGTCTTTTATCAGGCCGGATATTATGATGCTTTGGTTTAAAATATTGGTCTCCTGTGTGCCGGCAGCAGTTATCGGTCTCCTTTTTGATGATGTCTTTGACGCCCTGTTCTATAATTATGTCTGTGTAGCTCTTGCACTTATTATTTTTGGCATTGCGTTTATTGTTATAGAGAATTGGAATAAGGGGCGCAGCCCGGGAATTACCTCTCTGGCTGAGATTAATTATCAGACTGCATTTATAATCGGGGTTTTTCAGCTGATTGCGGCAATATTTCCGGGGACATCAAGGTCGGGCGCGACAATTGTCGGGGCGCTTCTGATAGGCGTTTCAAGAACGATTGCAGCGGAGTACACCTTTTTTCTTGCAATCCCGGTTATGTTTGGCGCAAGTCTGCTTAAGGCTGTCAAATTCGGCTTTGACTTTACCACGCATGAGCTTGTGGTGCTGCTCACGGGTACGCTTGTTTCCTTTGTGGTATCTCTGCTTGTGCTTAGATTTCTCATGGGTTATATAAAAAAGCATGATTTTAAGGTATTCGGATATTACAGGATTGCGCTTGGGATAATTGTATTAATATTTTTCGGACTCAATTTTGTATAAAAATTTGCTCCTTAAGAAAAAATGAAAAGAAATACATTAAAAAATATTATAAAATCAAGGTTTTTGTTGACATTTATGTTTTAAAGGGATAAACTATGCAATATCAAGTAAGAAAACTTGTGAGGAGATTAAGACTTTTTATCGTATAAGAGAAAGGAGACGTTGATATGGCAGTGGCAAAGAAATCAGTAGCAGCTCCCGATACAAAGGAAGCAGCTGCAAAGACAGCTAAGGCAGTTACCCCCGCAACTCCGGTTAAGACAGAAGCAGATAAGAAAGAGGCAGCTGAAAAGAAGGCGGTTGTGAAGAAGGAAGCTGTTAAAAAGGAAGCAGTAAAGAAGACGGCAGTAAAGAAGGAGACAGCTCCCAGAAAGACTGCTGCAAAGAAAGCTGAGCTTAAGAGTGAATTACATATACAGTTCAACGGCAAGTCATATTCCGAGGAGGAGCTTGTTAAGATTGCCAGAGATGTATGGCAGTATGACTTGAAGAAGGAAGCTTCTGAATTTGTTTCGGTTGAGCTTTATGTAAATCCTGAGGAGAGCGTTGTCTACTATGTTATAAATAACGAGTTTACAGGAAGCTTCTTCATTTAAAATTGCGTTGGATATCATACCTTAGAATGATAATGTCAATGATAGGCATACTTATGTATATAACTATACATGAGTATGTCTTTTTTTGTGAGACATGCATCAGGTATTGATTTTTTATATTTATTTTAGAATTTTTTTGGCAAAATCAGTTGACAACATATAAGTGTGGTGATATTTTAGGTATTGAAGATGTTAGCACTCTTTTTAAACGAGTGCTAATAACTGAAAGGGGTAAGGTAATGCAGATGGATGAACGAAAGACCAAAATTCTGCAGGCGGTTATCAGGAATTATCTGGAGACAGGAGAGCCTGTGGGAAGCAGGACGATTTCCAAATATACTGATTTAAACCTTAGCTCAGCGACCATCCGCAACGAAATGGCTGACCTTGAAGAAATGGGATATATTTTACAGCCCCATACCTCTGCGGGAAGAATTCCCTCCGATAAAGGTTATCGCTTTTATGTCGACACAATGATGGAGACAAAAGAGAGAGAAATGACCGAAATGAAGGATATGCTTGTAGAGCGGCAGGATAAACTTGAGACGCTGCTCAAGCAGGTGGCAAAGCTGCTTGCGCAGAATACGCAGTATGCAACGATGATATCGGCGCCGCAGACTCACAAGAATAAGCTGAAGTTTATACAGCTTTCAAAGGTGGATGAGGAGCAGATACTTGCTGTTATAGTTGTGGAAGGAAATGTTATTAAGAACAAAATTCTTCCCATAGCCGGAGTGCTTAATGACGAAACTCTGCTTAAGCTTAATATTCTTCTGAATACACACTTAAATGGTCTGTCCATTGAGGAGATAAATCTGGGAATGATATCTGATATGAAGCAGCAGGCCGGGATACACAGTGATTTGGTGAGCGGAGTAATAGATGCCGTGGCGGAGGCTATCAGGGCCGATGAGGACCTGGAGATATACACAAGCGGCACAAATAATATTTTCCGTTACCCTGAGCTGGCTGATCAGCATAAGGCAAGTGAGCTTATAAATACCTTTGAGGAAAAGCAGCTCCTTACCGGATTGGTTCAGGATGCTCTATCGGATGAGGGAAGCACCGGAATACAGGTTTATATCGGTGATGAGACTCCCGTGCAGAGCATGAAGGATTGCAGTGTTGTGACTGCAACATATGAATTAGGAGAGGGTATGAGGGGAACCATAGGAATTATTGGTCCTAAGCGAATGGATTATGATAAGGTCGTAGGGACTCTCAAATCTATAAGAAGTCAGCTTGACGAGCTCTACAGAGATGACGGCGGGACCGGGAAAGGAAACTGAAATATATGGCTGAGATGGAAACAGAAAACGATATCAAAGAAGAGGTTAATAGTGAAGACAGTTCCTTTGAGGAAAAGCAGCAGGGGATTGGGGATGAGGAGGCATCAGCTTCTGATGCGTCGGCTCCTGAGGCAGGCGGAGATACGTCAGATGGAGTGTCAGAGGAGTCTATGAGCCGTGCGGAAAAAAAGGCGGCAAAGAAACAGTCAAGAGCTGATAAAAAGGAAGAGGAATATAAGGAAAAAATTGAGCAGCTTGAGGACAGGGTAAAGCGCCAGATGGCTGAGTTTGAGAATTTCAGGAGAAGATCCGACCGGGAGAAGCAGGCGATGTTTGAGACGGGCGCAAGGAGTGTAATAGAAAAAATGCTGCCGGTTGTAGACAATTTGGAGAGAGGGCTTCAGACGGTTTCACCGGAGGCGGAGAAGGACCCCTTTGTGGATGGAATAAATAAGGTGTATAAGCAGCTTATGACTGAGCTTGAAAATATGGGAGTAAAGCCTATTGAAGCATTAGGCTGTGAGTTTGACCCTAATCTGCACAATGCCGTTATTCAGGTAGAAAGTGATGAGTATGAGTCAGGTGTTGTGGCACAGGAGCTTCAAAAGGGTTACACCTACCATGATACAGTTATAAGGCACAGCATGGTTGCCGTGTCGTCATAGTGAATTAAAGGACTTTAGAAATGTGGCTTAGGTATACTTAAGCTTCATATATAAAATTCAGGTGATTTTAAAATAGGAGGATATATATTATGAGCAAAATTATTGGTATTGATTTGGGTACAACAAACAGCTGTGTAGCTGTTATGGAGGGCGGCAAGCCTACCGTTATTGCAAATGCAGAGGGCGCAAGGACAACACCCTCAGTGGTAGCTTTTACCAAGACCGGAGAGAGACTTGTAGGTGAGCCTGCTAAACGTCAGGCTGTTACAAATGCCGAAAAGACCATTTCCTCTATTAAGAGGGATATGGGTACTGACCGCGGACGCAATATTGACGGCAAGAACTATTCGCCTCAGCAGATTTCCGCAATGATTCTTCAGAAGCTAAAGGCAGATGCCGAGAGCTATATAGGAGAAAAGGTAAGCGAGGCTGTAATTACTGTGCCTGCATATTTTAATGATGCACAGCGTCAGGCTACAAAGGATGCGGGCAAGATAGCAGGTCTTGATGTAAAGCGTATTATAAACGAGCCCACGGCGGCAGCGCTTGCGTACGGACTTGACAATGAGAAGGAACAGAAGATTATGGTTTATGACCTCGGCGGCGGAACCTTCGATGTTTCTATTATCGAGATTGGAGACGGCGTAATTGAGGTGCTTGCAACAAATGGTGATACACATCTTGGCGGCGATGATTTTGATAACAAGATTATGCAGTGGATATTGGATGAGTTCAAAAAGACAGAGGGCGTTGACCTGTCAAACGATAAGGTGGCTAATCAGAGACTTAAGGATGCGGTAGAAAAGGCTAAGAAGGAGTTGTCAAGCGCAATGACAACAAACATTAACATTCCCTTCATAACAGCAACCTCAGAGGGACCTAAGCATCTTGACCTTGACCTTACAAGAGCAAAATTTGACGAGCTTACACATGACCTTGTGGAAAGAACCGCAATTCCTGTACAGAATGCCATGAGGGATGCAGGTCTTACTAATTCGGATTTGGGACAGGTGCTTTTAGTCGGAGGCTCAACACGTATTCCTGCCGTGCAGGATAAGGTAAGGCAGCTTACCGGCAAAGAGCCGAGCAAATCCCTTAACCCTGACGAGTGCGTTGCTATCGGAGCTTCTATTCAGGGCGGCAAGCTGGCAGGGGATTCTGCAGCAAGCGACATTCTTCTTCTTGATGTTACGCCTCTTTCTCTTTCAATCGAGACATACGGCGGTGTGGCAACCAAGCTTATTGAGAGAAATACAACCATTCCTACAAAGAAGAGCCAGATATTCTCAACTGCAGCAGACAATCAGACCGCAGTAGATATAAATGTTGTACAGGGAGAGAGAGAGTTTGCAAAGGATAACAAATCCCTCGGACAGTTCCGCCTTGACGGCATTGCGCCTGCACCCAGAGGAATTCCTCAGATTGAGGTTACCTTTGATATTGATGCAAACGGTATAGTAAACGTATCTGCAAAGGATATGGGAACAGGCAAGGAGCAGCATATTACAATTACTGCGGGCTCTAACATGTCAGACTCCGAGATAGAAAAGGCAATTAAGGAGGCTGCTGAGTTTGAGGCACAGGATAAGAAAAAGAAGGAGGCTGTTGAAACAGTAAATGAGGCCGATTCCTTTGTATTCCAGACTGAGAAGGCGCTTAATGAGGTCGGAGATAAGGTAAGCGATAGTGAAAAGTCTCAGGTACAGTCTGATATTGACGCTGTTAAGAAGGTGCTCGAGAGAGTAAAGGGCAATGAAGTAAATGCAACAGACAGCGACCTTGATGAGCTTAAGGCTGCAAAGGAAAAGCTTACTCAGAGCGCGCAGTCCGTATTTACCAAGATGTATGAGAATATACAGGCACAGCAGGCGGGCGCAGGTGCCGCTCAGGCAGGTCCCGACGCATCGGCACAGAGCCAGGCCGCATCTCCTGATGATGATGTGATTGACGGAGATTTCAGAGAAGTCTAAAGAGGTACTTGCAATGGCAGAGCAGAAAAGAGACTATTACGAGGTCTTAGGTGTAGATAAAAATGCAGATGAAGCTGCTATAAAAAAAGCATAC
>JAJQGF010000121.1 GCA_021200695.1 Lachnospiraceae bacterium | reverse complement strand
ATATGTGGGCTTATCCGATGGCAGACACGGAACTACATCGTCCAGGACATGATACATCTCCTCATGACTCTCTCCAACAGCCAGACCACCGACCGCATATCCGTCCAGCTCCATTTCCGCTATGCGTTTTGCATGTTCTCTTCTGATATCATCGTAAATTGCCCCCTGATTGATTCCAAACAACAGTTGTCTGCGATTCACCGTATCCTCAAGAGAATTAAGCCGCCTAAGCTCTCTGCTGCACCGCTCAAGCCATCTTGTGGTTCTATCAACAGATGCCTGAACATATTTCCGGTCAGCCTTGCTTGGTGCACACTCATCAAATGCCATGGCAATGGTAGAGCCCAGATTAGACTGAATACGCATGCTTTCCTCCGGACCCATAAAAATTTTTCTGCCATCTATATGGGAATTAAAATATACTCCCTCCTCCTTTATATGCCTGAGCTTTGCAAGGGAAAAAACCTGAAAGCCTCCGGAATCCGTCAGTATTGGTCTGTCCCATGACATAAACCTGTGCAGACCTCCCAGCTTTTTTATAACCATATCTCCCGGTCTGACATGAAGATGATAAGTGTTGGAAAGCTCTACCTGCGTCTTTATCTGCTCAAGGTCCTCAGTTGACACAGCCCCCTTGATAGCGGCTGCGGTTCCTACATTCATAAATACCGGTGTCTGAATGACGCCATGCACTGTGGAAAGCTCTCCTCTCTTCGCAAGGCCCTCTCTCTTTAAAATTTTATATTCCGAATTCAAATCAAAGCTCCTCCCAGAATTCCTCCAATGTAAGGTTTTCCTTTGTTATGACCGTTGCCGCCTCGATTCCCACATAACGGAAATGCCACGGCTCATATTCTATACAGGTTATATATTCCTTATCCTTTGGATATCTCAGTATAAATCCATACTTATAGCTGTTTTCGGCAAGCCATATTCCCGCCTCGGTATCTCCAAAGCCCTCATCCAGCTCAACATATGTATCGCATACTATATCCAATGCAAGACCTATCTGGTGTTCGCTGGCGCCGGGAACCGTCACAGTCTGACTTGCCAGCTTATATGCCTCCATATAGGACATACCCCTGTTCATATATTTGGTAATCTTACGCTCAAAAAGCATGACCTGATACTCCTCGTCACGGTACGGCGAGCAGATTAGCAGATTAATCCCATCCTCTTTTGCCGCCTTAAGCATGTCAAGAAGGTCATCAATTATGCGTTCATCACACTGCATATTTCCCTTCATGGTCTTTATGGTGCCAAAGGGGAATTCATAATCGTCCGGAATTGAATGCGATTTATTTATAAGTATGAGCCTCCAATCGTCCTTTGAAAAAGTGACGTTCGACAAATCAATGTCCTCATGGCCGTCTGTATCAGAGGTATCTCCGCGGGTATCAGTTGAATCAAGTATTTCCCCCGCATCATACTTATCCGCAACTCCTAATCCATGTGCCTCCTCCAAAAACTCCTCATCATTTATAACGTCAATGTCATCAAGCAGCTCCATAGCATCCGGCTGAAGCTCTGTCTCCTTTGCAAGAGACAGTCCCATAGATTCCTCATCTATAACAAAATCATCACTGCTCCCGCTTCCTGATATAAAAATCGGAAAAGAAAAGCTGCTGTATGCGACAAACAAAATTCCTGTCATCACAAGCATGGAAATACGCTTTCCGTTGCCCCCGATATAAGCTGAGACATGGAATACCAATGTGTTCAGGGCAATAGCAGGAATTACAAGAGTCCTGCAGAATATATTCTTTTTTCCAAATCTGATAAGGCGCAGTCTTATGCGCTCGTCCAATGTCCTTTTCATTCGTATGCAGCCTTTACCGAAATTAAATATATTTGGAATAAATTAAAAAGCAGCGGCAGCGCCGCTTTTATTCATAATATCATACTTTTCCCGCACATGCACCATTTTTTATAAAAAAGTTGCGCTTTTGTCCTGTATCAGATATAATTTTAATGTTTTATAGGCTCGCCGGAAATACATTTGTATTTTCCAGGGAAAATGTATGGAAATGAGGATTATTCAGTATGGCAGGTTCATCGTTCGGAACAATTTTCAGAATTACAACATGGGGAGAATCCCACGGCAAGGCTCTTGGAGTGGTTGTCGACGGATGTCCTGCGGGACTTTCTCTTTGTGAGGAGGATATACAGATTTATCTTGACAGGCGCAGGCCCGGAGTCAGCAGCATTACCACTCCCAGAAAAGAGGCGGACTTGTGCGAGCTTCTCTCTGGTGTATTTGACGGCCGCACCACAGGCGCTCCCATTTCAATAATTGTACGTAATACCTCACAGATTTCAAAGGACTACAGCGATATAGCCTCCTGCTACAGACCCGGACATGCCGACTATACCTTTGATAAAAAATACGGCTTCCGCGATTACCGGGGCGGCGGACGTTCATCCGGCAGGGAGACAATAGGCAGGGTTGCCGCCGGAGCCATCGCCTGTAAAATTCTTTCTCAGATGGGAATATCAGTACATGCATACACCAAAAGCATCGGTCCGGTGTCGGCAGACTGCTCGGATATAAGAAATAAATATTCTGTCGCTCTGTCAACAGCAACCGCAATGCCTGATTTAAAAGCCGATGCGGATGCATTGGATTACCTTTCCAAAACGCGTGAAAACAATGATTCTGCAGGCGGTGTAATGGAGTGTATTGTAGACGGGCTTCCCTCAGGAATAGGCGAGCCTGTATTTGATAAGCTTGATGCATGTCTCTCGAAAGCAATTATGTCGATAGGCGCCGTAAAGGCTGTTGAAATAGGCGATGGAGTGCTTGTATCCGAAAGCTGTGGAAGCAAAAATAATGACCCCTTCAGAATGGAAAACGGCAGGGTAGTCAAAGCATCCAACCACGCGGGCGGAATTCTCGGAGGCATAAGCGACGGCTCTTCAGTTATAATCAGGGCACATGTAAAGCCTACCGCTTCTATCTTTTCACCCCAGAGGACTGTGAATAATTCCGGTGAGGAGACGGATATCAGCATAAAG
>JAJQGF010000117.1 GCA_021200695.1 Lachnospiraceae bacterium | reverse complement strand
CTTCTTAAGTGTGTATTGAAAAAAAAGAAGATTTAATTAACTTTAAATTATAAAAATTTTAGTGTAATGGAGGAATTTTATGGAAAATTTAATGGATTTGCTTAAGGGCAGGCGTTCATATCGCCGTTTTGAGCAGAAGGAGATTGATTCCCTGATTATTGACGAGATTTTGACCGCGGCAAGGCTTGCATCGAGCGCCGCAAATCGTCAGCCGCTCTCATATATTGTGGTTGAGGGCGGAAATAAGACTGAGCAGGTCTTTGAATATACGAAATGGGCGGCTGCGCTTCCTCCCGAGCTCGGGCAGCCAAAGGAAAACGAGCGTCCGACGCTTTTTATTGCAGTTATACAGAATACGGACATCAGCGCGAATAGCGATACGGATGCCGGATTGGCAATTTCAAATATGACACTTGCAGCATGGAATCACGGCGTTGGAAGCTGCATAATAGCAAATTGCAATAAAGCTGCACTGTCAGAGCTGTTTGGGCTTTCTGTAAATCAGAAGCTTCACACGGTTATAGGCTTCGGCTATCCTGCGCACAAAAGTATTATTGTACCCATGGAGAGCGGAGAAAGCTTCAGCTATTATCTTGATGAAAATAAGGACTACATTGTTCCAAAGAGAAAGCTGTCGGATATAGTCACATATTTTTAAGTAGATAACCGCGGAATGGGCTTTTTGTATTTCATATAAAAAATCACAAAAAATGTATCCCCTGAACTGCTAGCAGGCTTTGCGTGGCAATTAACGGCGGAAGATATATCCCGAATTGGTTTGCAGAGGTTCGTTATCTGTATATCATTAAATAGCAAAATCAGCCGGGCTAGTCGACGGTCAAGATGAACGGTGTATTTCATACATCACATTTTCCCGATTGCCACAACCTGTTATATCTTGTTATTAGATTTTTCTTTCATTGATTTTCCCTTATGAGTGGTCGAGAGAAGCATAAATGCAAGTGAAATCGTATAAAGGGATATGACGGGCACATTGCGATAAATTCTTTATTTTCGAGGCCTTTGGAGGATTTTATTAAACCCCTTTGCAACCGTATAATCAGCTGCAAAATCTGAGTTTTTAATTCATATTTGTATCATCTGTTCAGAAATCATAAAATTTCCTCTTGCAATTTATAGCTGTCACTACTATAATGGGACTACAAGATGTAGATACGGATTACTTTATAAGACACAAAATCTTGTATATTGCAGGCGCGTATAAATAAATTTGCCTGAAGTATACGGAGCTTGTGTCAGATTCAGTCAGGCAGACGGGTCGTATCGGGAACTTGCTTCCGATATGGCCTGCTTTTGCGAAGGGGTATCTTATTACTTGCATATACTATAAACGCAGTTGATGTTCGGAGGGATGAAGGATGATGAAGGTTCAGAAGAGAGATGGCAGGATAGTATCCTATGAGGAGGAGAAAATAGTTGATGCTATTCATAAGGCGAACAATGAGGTTGATAATGCTGACCGTGCTTCTGATGAGCTTATAAGAGAAATTCTTGAGGCGGTAAAGAGAGACGGCTGGGATAAGGAGCAGCTTACTGTCGAGCATATTCAGGATATGATTGAGCAGTATTTGGTAGAGCAGAATAAATATAAGCTTGCCAAAAAATATATTGTCTACAGGTATCAGAGAAGTCTCTTAAGAAAGTCAAACACCACGGATGAGTCTATCCTTAAACTAGTCCGTAACGAGAATAAAGAGCTGGCAGAAGAGAATTCCAACAAAAATACCCGCCTTGCATCTACACAGCGTGATTATATCGCCGGGGAGGTTTCAAGGGATGTAACAAGACGTCTGCTTCTTCCCGAGCATATTGCTCTTGCGCATGATAATGGAGTTATACATTTCCATGATGCCGATTATTTCATCCAGCCTATATTCAACTGCTGCCTTATAAACATTAAGGACATGCTTGACAATGGTACGTCAATCAACGGAAAAATGATTGAGTCCCCCAAAAGCTTTCAGGTGGCATGCACGGTAACAACACAGATAATCGCCGCTGTAGCCAGCAATCAGTACGGCGGGCAGAGCGTTAATGTAAAGCATCTCGGAAAATATCTGAGAAAAAGCCATGACAAGTTTATGAAGCAGCTTGACGAGGAGTTTGGAGATTCTCTGAGTGCAGAGGATAAAAAGAAAATTGTGGACCTTCGTGTGCATGATGAGCTTAAGAGCGGTGTGCAGACTATACAGTATCAGATTAATACTCTTATGACAACTAATGGACAGTCGCCGTTTGTGACACTTTTCCTTCATATTGATGATACGGATGAGTATGTGGAGGAGACGGTGCAGATAATCTTGGAAATATTGCGTCAGCGTATAGAGGGAACAAAAAACGAAAAGGGTGTGCATGTAACGCCGGCATTTCCCAAGCTGGTATATGTGCTTGATGAAAATAACTGTCTGAGGGGCGGTAAATATGATTACGTCACAAGGCTTGCCGCACAGTGCTCAGCAAAGAGAATGTATCCTGACTATATTTCAGCGAAAAAAATGAGGGAAAATTATGAAGGCAATGTATTTTCCTGCATGGGCTGTCGTTCATTCCTCTCACCGTGGAAGGATGAGGAGGGCAATTATAAATGGGAGGGACGCTTTAATCAGGGTGTTGTCAGTCTGAATCTGCCGCAGATAGGAATACTTGCCAAAGGAGATGAGGATAAGTTTTGGAAGCTTCTCGACGAGAGGCTGGAGCTTTGCTATGAGGCGCTTATGTGCAGGCATAAGGCTCTGGAGGGAATCGTGTCAGATGTAAGTCCAATCCATTGGCAGTATGGTGCAATAGCAAGGCTTAAAAAGGGAGAACCGATAGACAAATATCTGCACGGCGGATATTCGACCATGTCGCTTGGATATATCGGATTATATGAGACAACCTATTTGATGAAGGGAGTAAGCCAGACAGACCCTGCAGGCAAAGAATTTGCACTAAAGGTAATGGATTGCATGAAGGATGCGGCTGCCAGATGGAAGGAAGAGACAGGCATAGGCTTCAGTCTCTACGGAAC
>JAJQGF010000135.1 GCA_021200695.1 Lachnospiraceae bacterium | reverse complement strand
GTCCGCTTTTTTTATTATTTAATTTTTCTTATGGAGGTGCAGAACTATTAGCGAATTAATGATTAACGAACAAATCAGGGACAAAGAGATACGATTGATAGGAGAGGAGGGCCAGCAGCTTGGCGTTATGTCCTCAAGGGATGCCCTAAGGATGGCTGAGGAAGCAGGGCTCGATTTGGTAAAGATTGCTCCTACTGCAAATCCCCCTGTTTGTAGAATTGTTGATTACGGAAAGTACAAATATGAACAGCTTCGCAGGGAAAAGGAGGCAAGGAGAAAGCAGAAGACAGTTGAGATTAAGGAAATCAGACTTTCTCCCAATATAGACACCAATGATTTGAATACAAAGGTGTCCGCCGCAAGAAAATTTCTTGAGAAGGGTAATAAGGTCAAAATTACCTTGCGTTTCCGTGGCCGTGAAATGGCTCATATGAATAGCAGCAGACATATTCTTGATGATTTTGCCGAGAACCTTAGCGATATAGCGGCAGTTGACAAGGCGCCTAAGGTGGAAGGCAGAAGTATAACAATGTTTTTAACTGAAAAGCGTTAATCGCACAGGTTAAAATAAATTTAGAAAAGTTTAGGAGGAATTTAGTTATGCCCAAAATGAAGACAAGCAGAGCAGCAGCTAAGCGCTTTAGAGTAACCGGAACAGGTAAATTAAAGAGAGCAAAAGCTTATAAGAGCCATATCCTGACAAAGAAGACTACGAAGAGAAAACGTAACCTCAGAAAGCCTGCTATTACCGATGCAACAAATGTAAAGAATATGAAAAGGATTTTGCCCTATTTATAATTCGGGTAAGGAGGAGATAAAGACATGGCAAGAATTAAAGGTGGCTTAAATGCCAAGAAAAAGCATAATAGAGTATTGAAGCTTGCAAAGGGCTACAGAGGAGCAAGGAGCAAGCAGTATAGAGTAGCAAAGCAGTCAGTTATGAGGGCTCTTACCACCTCATATTCAGGAAGAAAAGAGAGAAAGCGTCAATTCAGAAGCCTCTGGATTGCACGTATTAATGCGGCAGCACGTATCAATGGTCTGTCATACAGCAGATTTATGTATGGTCTGAAGCTTGCGGATGTTGATATTAACAGAAAGATGCTTGCAGAGCTTGCGGTTAATGATGCAGAAGGCTTTAAGACCCTTGCAGAGCTTGCAAAATCAAAGCTTGCATAGTTATATAATCCCCGGCGGAGTAATCTGTCGGGGATTATTTTTATGAGAATACAATAAAATGGGCAGTGAAAGAAAAATTATCTTTTTTGATATAGATGGTACTATAGTTGACAATAAAACCAAACGTATCTCTGACAGTACGGTTGAGGGAATTAAAAGGGCGAGGGATAACGGTCACCTGTGTTTTATTAATACCGGGCGCACCGGCTGTCTGATAGAGCCCTCCCTGACGGACAAAATAACCTTTGATGGATTTCTGCTGGGCTGTGGGACAATGGTGGTATACAGGGGCAAGGTGCTTTTACACAGGACGCTTACAAGGAAAATGTCTGCGGATATACTCAGGTTTCTGGCAGAACATCACATAGATGCCATACTTGAGGGCAGCAGGGAAAATTTTTATATGAGAAGAGAGGAGATATATTCTGATAAATTCAGAGAATATACGGAATACTACAGAGACAGGAATTATTCGTATTTTGAATCTGCATTGGGGAAATACGATAAGCTTTTTGCCTATGCGGCACACCCATCCGATATGGAGTTATTTAAAAAGGAGTACGGTGACAGATTAAGCTTTATAGACAGGGAAAACGGATATTATGAGATACTTCCCAAGGGGTATTCTAAGGCTACTGCAATACAATTTATCGTTGGGAGGCTTAATATTCCGATGGAATGCACGGCAGCAATTGGAGACAGCAACAATGACATACCGATGCTTGAGTGTGTGCATACGGCGATAGCAATGGGAAATTCCTCAAAATCCGTGCTTGATATAGCTGATTTTGTTACAGGGTCTGCCGCAGAGGACGGCATATGGGAAGCGCTTAAATGGCTTGGGGTGATATAGGCCTGGTCCGGATTTTACTGATATCGGTTTTCTGATTTTCAGAAAATCGTTCTTTCAGCAAATCAATCAGCCCTTCCGCTATTGGCGTAAAGACTTGATATTTTTTCCATATGATATACATTTTGGTCTCCAATTTTGGAGACAGGGGGCGAAAACAAAGCCCGCTCTCCGGACTGACATCAGCCAGTTGGTCAAATACCAGCATACATCCCAAACCCTCCCTGACAAAAACAGAGCCGTTATAAAATAAGGTATTGTTCCGACTATGTTTAGTTGGTCAACACTGATTAATGCAATCTGGTCATCAATAATGATTATTTATCACTTCACTTTCTGTGTAATGTATGTTGTTATCGGAGAATATGCAGGTTTTCGGATGGCAGTTTCTTTTGACAGCCTAAATCATAAATTTGCGATGAATCTGAAAGGGGAGCTTAGTCATAATATGGAGGTGGGTTCTGATCCGGTTAGAAACATTATTTCACAGCTGCCGGAGAATGAGCAGCCGGAACACATGGGTGTGGAGACCTCGGACTGCATTCATTGGATGCTGGGAGGAATTTTTGAGGTTGTCGCGCATGATATTCCACAGGAGCAGGTAATGCAGGATGTGGAGCAGCTGCGGGCTTTCTACACTGCCGGTTGGAAAAACTGTTGCCCTGACCGGTGCGGCTTACCCAAAATACAGGGTATCTTGTTTAAATGCTAACAGGATTACCCGGAAAGAAGTACTTTTTTACACGATGGTTAGTTAAAACTAACCATAAAATTATCTATTACAGGAGGTTCCATTGATGAAAAAAAGAAATTTCAGGATGTGGTGCTGTTTGACGATACGGTGATGGAAAACATCCGGCTGGACAAGCGGGGCGCAACGGATGCGGAAGTATATGCAGCCGCCAAAGCTATTCTAAAGGATGCCCCGATTGGCAAATACAAAACCATGCATGATTGGATTATAGTACGTTCAGGCGTAGTATTGATTTCTTCTCTAATTCCGACT
>JAJQGF010000005.1 GCA_021200695.1 Lachnospiraceae bacterium | reverse complement strand
AATATATTGTATGTAGCAAAAGAAATATTGGATTTATTATGTGAAAAGGAAAGGCGATGATTTATAAATGAAATCCTCAAGAAAGTTTAGTACAGAGGAAATACTTCACGGTAATCTGCTTAAGGCGATATTGTCCCTTGCAATCCCGGTTATGATAAACAGCTTTTTACAGACAATGTACAATCTTACTGATACCTATTGGCTGGGTAAGATAGGAACAGAGCAGCTTGCGGCTATTAACCTTGTGACTCCCGTACAGAATATAATTATAAATTTTGGAAACGGAATAACCGTTGCCGGCTCCGTTCTCATAGCGCAATATATAGGAGCTAAGGAGAAAGAGGATGCAAAATCAATGGCGAATCAAATCTTTGTATGTGCCATGCTTTTTGCCATTGTCTGTGCAGCGGTATGCTTTATGCTGACCCCCGGAATAGTTAATTGGATGGGTGCTGACGGCAATACATATAATTATGCTGTGACCTATCTTCGCACAGTTATATGGGATATGCCCTTTTTGTTTATGGTCAATATCTTTCAGGCAATGCATCAGGCGCAGGGAGATACTGTAACACCTATGATTTTAAATGTTGGGGGAATAGCCCTTAATATGATATTGGATCCCCTGCTGATGGTATACTTTGAATTGGGTGTGTTCGGTGCGGCTATTGCAACCGTTTCAGCTAAGGCGGTTCCCGCAGTTATAGCTTTTGTATTGCTGTGTAATCAGTCAAATGAGGTCTGCCTGAACAGACATTATATGAAGCTTCAGAAGGAGAAGCTTAAGCTTATACTGAGTGTTGGTCTGCCTACGGCAATCGGAGGAAGCACAATGCAGCTGGGCTTTGCACTTATGAGCAAAAATGTCTATGTATACGGAACTGAAGCAATGGCGGCATACGGAATAGGAAATAAGGTGAATGGCGTTATTACGCTTCCGGCAAGCGGTATAGGCTCTGCAACGGCAACCATTGTCGGGCAGAATATGGGTGCGGCACAGAGGGACAGAGCGGAAAAAAGTTACAAGATTTCCATGTATATATCGGTTGTATTTTTGTTTGTATGTGGTATGATTTTATCAAGAGACTTTATTTCAACGGCAATAGTAAGCATTTTCTCGGAGGATGAGAGCGTAATAGCCATGGCGGCGGACTTTTTAAGCATAATGGCGTTTTGGTGTTTTACTAACGGTATATATAATACCACGTCCGGCCTGTTTCAGGGAACAGGGCATACCGAGGTCACAATGACGATTGATGCGACAAGGCTATGGGTATTCAGATTCCTGACGCTATGGTTTTGTGGAAACATCCTCAATATGGGAGTACGCAGTGTATGGTATTCCGTAGTTATAAGTAATGGAATATCTGCATTAATTTTGTATGTGCTTTACCGCACCGGACTGTGGAAAAGTCTAAAATAAAAATAGACAAAAGCGAAGAAGCTACAGATGGTGCAGAGAATAAAGAAAACGTCGGATAAAAAAATTAAAAAAGGCGGATATATTTATATAGGCATTGCAATTTTTACTGTGCTGCTCAATATTTGTGCATGGTGCAGCAGTAAGCTCTGTGATGCCTATATTTTGTACATTTTTCCTGTCTGGGTAAATACATACGGAAGATTTACAGGAATGTTTCCGTTTTCAATCGGAGAGTGGCTGATTGTTATCGGAATACTGCTCACAGCTGCGGCTGCGGCATTTGCGGCATTTGCCGTTTTGCTTAAAATCAGGACGGCGATTATAAAGCGTAAAGGCAGAAGTGCGGTAAGCGCGGAACGGCAGACGATGAGAGAAGCGAAAATTTTTGCTTTTATAAAGGCATATTATTTGTTTTTTGCATGGGTACTGCTTGTTGTGTGTCTGATAATGACGCTTAATTGTCTGATTTTATATCATGCGTCTACGTTTTCGGAGAAATATTTTGCTTCTGAGGAGACAGAATATGAGCTTGCGGATGTAATAAGACTGCGGAACGGGATGGTCGAAAAGTGTAATGAGCTTTCCGTACAGATGGATAGAGACGAGGAGGGAAGGGCAGTTTATCCGGGAAGTGTTCTGGCGGATGGAAGCGCCTCTGATATGCAGGATAAGGCAGTGGAGGTCATGCAGAACCTCGGCAGGGGAATATCGCTCGGTGAGCAGACGCAAAAGCTTCAGGCATATACCGAGCTGGACGGGTATTATCCCAGACCCAAGTCAATGTATTTTTCTGATTTTATGTGTCAGCAGCATATGCAGGGATATTATTTTCCGTTTTCGATGGAGGCTAATTATAATGATGTTATGTATGTGCTGAACAAGCCGTTTACAATGTGTCATGAGCTGGCGCATCTCAGAGGCTTTATATTTGAGGATGAGGCAAATTTTATAGGATATCTTGCCTGTGTACAGTCGGAGGATATATATTTTCAGTACAGCGGCTATCTCTGCGCATTTTCATATCTTGAGAATGACTTGTATAAAGCGAGCGTATCGTCTCCGGCTGCCTTTCAACAGATTGTATCAGAGGTTGGGCTTGCAGCTGTGAACGAGCAGGTGTATAGTGACAATATTTTTGTCGAACAGGCTGAATGGGAGCGAATAAATGCGAAGGCTGTGATTTCCACGGAGACTGTGGACAAAGCGGCAGATATATTTATTGACACTAATTTAAAGGTGAATGGCGTGGAGGACGGAGCCCTGAGCTATAACCGTATGGTGAAGCTGCTTATGCAATACTATAATTAATAAAATTACAGCAGCCATTCTGTCGTACAATGTCTGTCTCAGTAAATTATACATATCCTTTGAAAAAAGAAAAAGGAAAAATTAAAAAAACTATTGACAATTTTAGTTTTGCAATATAAAATAATCAATGTTGTGATGCACGGCAGTTATGAACAGTGTCACGCGGGTAAGCCCAGATAGCTCAGTTGGTAGAGCAGAGGACTGAAAATCCTCGTGTCGTTGGTTCGATTCCGACTTTGGGCATTTAACATATAAATATTTTTTCATGCGGGTGTAGTTCAATGGTAGAACACCAGCCTTCCAAGCTGGATACGTGGGTTC
>JAJQGF010000297.1 GCA_021200695.1 Lachnospiraceae bacterium | reverse complement strand
AAGGAGTTTCAGATGGCTTTGTTATGTTGTATCAAATTAGATACGGCAACAGACCTGTGCTGTGGCTCTGGTGGTTTCTTCCCTGCGGCACAGGAGTTTTTGACTGATACCGACAATTATACTTTAGAAAGAGAAGAAAAAGAATCTCTCAAAAATGAGACCTTTTATGGTAACGAATTTGTCAAAACCACCTTTAAAATGGCTCTTATGAATCTCTATCTGCATAATATTGATGATATTTACGGCAATGTACCTGTTACACAAGGTGATTCGCTTCTGACTGATCCCGGTTATCCGTGTGGACTATGTCCTGACAAATCCTCCATTTGGCAAAAATCCTCTATCACAATGACCAATGAGGAAGGCGAAGAAGAGGAAGAAGAACTTGTATATAACCGCCAGGACTTCTGGACTACCAGTTCAAACAAACAGCTTAATTTCGTACAACACATACACACCATTCTGAAAGTAACGGGAAAAGCTGCTGTGGTTGTTCCAGATAATGTTCTTTTTGAAGGCGGTGTAGGTGAAACTGTGCGTTAGAAACTTTTGCAGACTACCGATTTACATACAATCCTTCGTTTGCCGACAGATATATGCTATAAGCCAGGTGTTAAGGCAAATGTTATTTTCTTTGATAAGAAGCCTGCAAGTCCTGAAAAGCAGACAAAGGATGTATGGATATACGATTCCAGAACAAATATCCATTTCACGCTGAAGCAACATCCGATGACAGGATGCAGACCTTGACGATTTTATAGCTTGCTACAATCCCGAAAATCGTCACGAACGCAAGGAAACATGGTCGGAAGAAAATCCCGAAGGACGTTTCCGCAGATTCAACATAGAGGACATTGAAAAGAGGGATAAGACAAGCCTTGATATATTCTGGATTAAAGATAAGTCTCTGGCTGGCCTTGATAATCTCCCGTCACCCGATGAATTAGCAGAAGATATTATTGAAAACCTGCAAAGCGCCCTTGAAAGTTTTCAAAATCAAAACTTGAAAGAACAGTTGAAAGGAAAGTAAATCATACCCAGTAACATTTACAGGAGGTATACTATATGGCTTTTTTATTATCAAAATTAAATAGCACTTCAAAATCTGTGGCTATTGAACCCAGAGAAATCTTTATGGGATTACCTTGTAAAGAAAAACAATATGAATATCCACGAGATGTACAATCAGAAGTGTGGAAAAAGTGGTTTGAAGTCAGAAATAACAAAAACTGCATAATAAAAATGAATACTGGTAGTGGAAAAACAGTTGTTGCTCTTATGATTCTTCAAAGCTGTTTAAATGAAGGAAAAGGACCGGCGGTGTATGTTGTTCCTGATAACTATCTTGTTAATCAGGTTTGTGAAGAGGCAAAAAAGCTTGGAATTAAAGCCGTAACTGACAGGGACGATTATTCTTATACCGAAAACAAGGCTATATTAGTAATAACTATACACACATTGATAAACGGCAGAAGTGTATTCGGAATGAGAAAAACTGGAGTTTATCGTATTGGAAGCATATTAATGGATGATGTTCATGCTTGTTTAGATACAATCTCAACTCAGTTTTCAATAAAAGTTCCTTCTGATCATGAACTTTACAATCAAATTGTGGCTTTGTTTGCAGATTCATGGAAAGCATATAATTCAAGATCCTACACGGATGTTGTAGAACTTCATGATCCAATCCAAAGTGCAATAATACCCTTTTGGATATGGCAAGAAAAACAAAATGAGTTGTACTCCTTACTTTCTAAATATAATACTGGAGATAATGAGAATCATTGTGTATATTTTAGTTTGCCGTTAATTGACAATTCATTAAATACTTGTGATTGCTTTATAACAGCTCGAGGAATAGAAATCATTCCAGAAGGGATTGCTATTTCTAAGATTAGTAGTTTTACAAATGCTGAGCGTCGAATTTTTATGAGTGCAACATTGTCAGATGATAGCGTCTTTGTCTCTGCATTAGGACTGAAAGAGAATGATATCCGTAATATCATTACACCGGATAATGCAAATGATATTGGAGATAGATTGATTCTTTTTCCGAGACATTTAAATAGTGCTATATCTGATGATGATATCAAGGCTAAAGTACTTTCAATTGCAGAACGCCATAATGTAATTGTTATTGTGCCCTCTTTTGAAAAAGCAAGATATTGGGATCCTGAAAATAGTAGAACTGCTTCTAAGGATAATATTGATGAAATGGTAGCTAAACTTAAAAATCGTCATATTGGGCTTGTGGTTTTTGTCAATAGATATGATGGTATAGACTTGCCGGATGATGCATGTAGAATGTTGGTGATTGATGGTCTACCTCCTCTAAGAAACGAAAAAGATAAATATATTCAAAGTATAGATTCAACCAGTAGTATACTCAGACGAGAACAAATTCAACGCATCGAACAAGGTATGGGACGTGGAGTACGATCCAATGGAGACTCTTGCTGTGTTATTCTAATGGGAGACAATCTTGCGGATGTGTTGCTACGTAACAATGGCGTATCGTTTTTTAGCAATGCAACAAAAGAACAATATAGCCTATCCAAAGAACTATGGGATTTATTAAAGGAAGATAATTTAACTCCCAGTGTTGATGATGTGTTTGATTTAGCAGATTATTCTCTCAATCGAGATATAGAATGGATACAAAAAAGTAAAGAACGCCTGTCAGCAATATCATATACCACTTCAATAAATATCGATGCAAATACTATTGCATTGCGCAAAGCTTATGAGTTATCAATGATGTCACAATGGCAAAGGGCAATTGAAGAAATGGATTCTGCAATTAATTCAGAATCTAATGATGCCACAAAAGGTTATTTGCTTCAGGTAAAAGCAAAACTTATGAATTTTACTGATCGTTCACTTTCACAGCAGATCTTGCTGGCAGGACGGAGGATTAGCCCAAGCATCCCTGCACCCATTGATGGAGTAAGATATGACAAATCGATAAATAATATGGAACAGTCAAAAGCAGTTTGTAAATATATTGAATTACAATGCATTTTAAAAAATGAATATGTTATTTATGTGAACTCTATAAG
>JAJQGF010000061.1 GCA_021200695.1 Lachnospiraceae bacterium | reverse complement strand
GAGTAGAGACACTAATTACATATCCTGTTACTCAGACTCATGCTGAGGTACCTGATGAGCTCAGAAAAAAGAATGGGATAACAGACTGTATTCTCAGACTTTCCGTGGGAATTGAAAATGCGGAGGATATTATTGAGGATATAACTCAGGCAATCGGATAATGATAAAGGGAGGGACGGAGCAGCCATGAGTGAGAGAAATCTTGATTTTGACAGGGTTATAAACAGAAAAGGGACTAAAAGCCTGAAATTTGATTTCGCTGCAAGGCGAGGCAGACCTGAGGACGCGCTGCCTCTATGGGTGGCAGATATGGATTTTAAAACCTCATCCTATGTGACGGAGGCTCTCTCACATATGGCGGAGCACGGAATCTTTGGCTATAGCGATTCTGAGGAAAATTATTTCAACGCATTAAGGGGATGGATGAAGCAGCGGCATGGCTGGGAAGTGAAGGAGTCATGGCTGATAAAGACACCTGGAATAGTTTTTGCTCTTGCTATGGCGATAAGGGCATATACTGAGGAGGGAGACGGGGTGATTATCCAGCAGCCGGTATATTATCCTTTCAGTGAGGTTATAAAAGACAATGGCAGAAGGCTTATTAATAATCCGCTTGTACAGGATAAGGATGGAAACTATCACATTGATTTTGTTGATTTTGAGGAGAAGCTTGTCAGAGAAAATGTAAGGCTTTTTATACTTTGCAGCCCTCACAATCCGGTGGGGAGAGTCTGGACGAGGGACGAGCTTGAAAGCCTTGGAGATATCTGTGCTAAGCACAATGTAATCGTTGTAAGCGATGAAATACATTCGGATTTTGTATTTGAGGGAGAACACCATGTTTTTTCAACGGTTAAAGATTCCTTTGGAGATAACTGCATCGTCTGTACCTCGCCGAGTAAGACCTTTAACCTTGCGGGACTCCAGATATCGAATATTTTTATTAAAAATAGAGAACTCAGAAAGAAATTCAGGGCTCAGGTAAGTATGAGCGGCTACAGTCAGGTCGGGCTGGCAGGGCTTGTGGCATGTGAAGCGGCATATCTTCACGGCGGCGAATGGTTCGACGCAGTGCTCAGATATATAAGGGACAATGCCATATTTGCAAAGGATTATATAGAGAGAAATATATCAGGGATAAAAATGTCAGGACATGAGGGAACTTATCTTATATGGCTTGATTTCAGGTCATACGGACTTGATGATAAAGAGCTTGAGCGCAGAATTCTTTACGATGCAGGACTGTGGCTTGACGGAGGAAGCATGTTTGGAGCGGACGGGCAGGGATTTCAGCGTATAAACATTGCATGCCCGAGAGTTATCCTTAAGGAGGCGCTCGAAAGACTTAAAGCGGTCTTTGCCGGATAATTTATGTCCTGCACATATACCTCCTGCAGGGCGCCTGCTCTGTCAGCGAAACGTACAAACGAAATATAAAACGAAATGTAAAGCAAAAAAATATGTTGACAAAAATAAAAGTGCATTGTATACTTACAAAGTCGGTCGGTCATGGGATGACAAATAATGGAATCTTAGCTCAGCTGGGAGAGCATCTGCCTTACAAGCAGAGGGTCATAGGTTCGAGCCCTATAGGTTCCATTGTGGCGAGATAGCTCAGTTGGCTAGAGCATGCGGTTCATACCCGCAGTGTCGAGGGTTCGAATCCCCCTCTCGCTATTAGAAGGAATGCTTGAAAATGTGATATTTTCGGTATTCCTTTATTTTTTACTTTATGGCTGCCAAGGACTGTAACCATTTAGAAACCAAGCTCTGCCAGGGGTATATGAGTAATAAAGATACTTTGAAAAACAGCAATGCTTAGATTTCAGGAAAGCCTGAAGCCGCTTGAATCACGAGGTTATATGTGATAAAATCTATAATGTATGCTTAGTAGGTTATATTTACGGATGATTTAGGGAGGAATATTATGATACCTTTTGTAAATATGGAAAATCTGATTGCAGAGGAAGGGAAAAGGGCAAGCTACACGCTTTTAGACGAGAGACATGGCTGCGTAAATGGCAGTAAATGCGGTATATCCTTATATACCGCTGAGGAGTATGGAAAGGCCGGATGCCATGACGACCAGGAGGGCTTTCTTGTGCTTGAGGGGCACGGGAGGGCGCTGATAGGCGATGATGAGCTTGAGCTTAAGCCCGGTGTGGCGTTTATGGTGCCCGCACACGTGAGATACAGCATGAAGAAGGATAAAGACTGCAGCGTATGCAAGGTATTCTGGTTTCACGCAGCTATATAAAATAAGAAAGATAAGAAAGAGGAAATTGACTTGAGTGGGTTTTGGAGTAAAGACAACAGGGAAAAATGGAATGATGAGGCAATAAATTCATTGCTTGAGCAGAGGGATAAAAGCAGGTTTGACCGGCCTGTAAAGAAGAAAAGGAAGCCTTCGGCTGTAATTGAAAATGAAGAGTATGACAGTGAGGTGAAGGAGCTTACTTCTAATTTTGAACAGGAAATATTCGGGAAGGAAATAATAAACGCGGAAGATAAGGAAACAAATACTGATAATGCAGATGCGGAGGGCGCGGATATTGAAGAGGATGCTTTTGCAGATATAGCCAGACTTATAGATTCGAGAATACTCCGCGCAATAAAGAAAATGGGCTTTACAAAGCTTTCGCCTATTCAGGAGCAGGCAATTCCCGGACTTTTAAACGGAGAGGATATTATCGGGCAGGCCCAGACCGGAACGGGAAAGACGGCAGCTTTCGGAATTCCGGCAATACAGAAGCTGGATCCGGGTCTTAAGAAGCTTCAGGTTATTATATTATGCCCTACAAGAGAGCTTGCAATTCAGGCTGCGGATGAGCTCAGAAGGCTTGCGGAATTTATGCACGGCGTTAAGATTCTTCCTGTATATGGTGGACAGGAGATAGGCAGACAGATTGCGGGACTTAGAGGAGTGCAGATAGTAGTCGGCACTCCGGGACGCGTTATGGACCATATGCGCAGACATACCATAAAGCTTGATGATATAAGGATGGTAGTTCTTGACGAAGCTGACGAGATGCTTAATATGGGCTTCAGGGAGGATATGGAG
>JAJQGF010000032.1 GCA_021200695.1 Lachnospiraceae bacterium | reverse complement strand
GTTACCATCAAGTCTCAACCGATGAAGTATATGGTGATCTGCCATTAGACCGCCCAGATTTATTTTTTACTGAGGAAACACCCATTCACACGAGCAGTCCATACAGCAGTTCAAAGGCAAGTGCAGACCTTCTGGTTCTTGCTTACCACAGAACCTACGGTTTACCTGTGACAATTTCTCGCTGCAGTAACAACTACGGTCCATATCACTTCCCAGAGAAGTTGATCCCGCTTATGATTGCGAACGCACTGAATGACAAGCTACTACCTGTGTACGGTGAAGGACTGAACGTTCGTGATTGGCTGTATGTGGAAGACCACTGCCGTGCCATCGATCTTATTATTCACAAGGGCAGAGTCGGCGAGGTCTATAATGTCGGCGGACACAATGAGATGAAAAATATCGACATCGTGAAGATCATCTGCCGTGAGCTTGGAAAACCGGAGAGCTTAATAACACACGTCACCGACCGTAAGGGTCACGACATGCGGTATGCCATCGACCCGACTAAGATTCACAACGAACTGGGGTGGCTGCCAGAGACGAAGTTCGAGGACGGTATCAAGAAGACAATCCAGTGGTATTTGGATAACCGTGAGTGGTGGGAGACTATCATCAGTGGCGAGTACCAGAATTACTATGAGAAGATGTACGCTAACCGTTAAGGTTGATGGAGATAGAAGAGTATGAAGATTTTCGTAACAGGTGTCGGAGGACAGCTCGGACATGATGTGATGAATGAATTATATAAGCGTGGTTATGAAAGAGTCGGCTCGGATGTCGCTGAGACTTATTCCGGTGTAGCAGATGGTTCTGCTGTGACCACAGCTTCATATGTATCCTTAGATATTACTGACGCTTCCACTGTCGATAAAACAATCACAAAAATCAATCCAGATGTCGTGATCCACTGTGCGGCATGGACGGCTGTGGACATGGCTGAAGACGATGATAAGGTCGAAAAAGTCCGTGCGGTCAATATCAGTGGAACGAAGAACATTGCAGAAGTCTGCAAGAAGCTTGACTGCAAGATGGTTTATATTAGCACAGACTATGTGTTTGACGGGCAGGGTACAGAGCCTTGGCAACCTGACTGCAAGGATTATAAGCCATTAAATGTTTACGGTCAGACGAAACTGGAGGGTGAATTGGCTGTAAGCCAAACATTGGATAAGTACTTCATTGTTCGCATCGCATGGGTATTTGGTTTTAATGGAAAGAATTTTATTAAGACGATGCTGAATGTCGGAAAGACACATGACACTGTTTGTGTGGTCAATGACCAGATTGGTACTCCGACCTATACGTATGACTTAGCGAGACTACTGGTTGATATGGCAGAGACCGAGAAGTACGGCTATTACCACGCTACAAACGAGGGCGGATATATCAGCTGGTATGATTTCACGAAGGAAATTTACAGACAAGCTGGATATAAGACAAATGTTATACCTGTAACCACAGAGGAGTACGGTCTATCC
The DNA here is from genome assembly GCA_021200695.1 of Lachnospiraceae bacterium. GTDB lineage: Bacteria > Bacillota > Clostridia > Lachnospirales > Lachnospiraceae > Acetatifactor. Next base: position 12,833 of record JAJQGF010000032.1, on the reverse strand, counting down.
AAGGCAGCTCGCCCGTTCAATAGCCGACTGGATAAAAGCAAGCTGGTAGAGGCAGGATTTGAACCATTACCTACTTGGCAGGATGCTGTGAGTAGGTATTTGAAGGAAATAGAGTTCTAATTGAACAAGGATAGAGGTTAGAGTTATGGGACAGATTAAAGTTGAAAAAGATGTGGCGGGTATTAAAGGCTTGTGTGTGATTGAGCCTGCTATTCACGGCGATAGTCGTGGCTACTTCATGGAGACATACAATCAGCATGATATGGAAGAAGCGGGAATCTATATCACATTTGTCCAGGACAATCAGTCCATGTCAACGAAAGGTGTCCTCCGAGGATTGCATTTTCAGAAGAATTACCCTCAGACGAAGCTCGTTAGAGCAATTAAAGGTACTGTGTTTGATGTCGCAGTTGATTTGCGTTCTGGCAGTGAGACGTATGGTAAATGGTATGGAATAGAGCTGTCTGAAGAGAACAAGAAGCAGTTTTTGATACCACGCGGATTTGCACATGGCTTCCTCGTGTTGTCTGACACAGCGGAATTCTGTTACAAGTGCGATGACTTCTATCATGCAAATGATGAAGGTGGCATGGCATGGAACGATCCGAAAATTGGTATCGAGTGGCCGTGTGTTGTTGGTGAGTATAAAGGCTCAGCCAGTGCTGAAGGATATAAGTTAGATGGAGAGCCTTTGAATCTTAGCGATAAGGATCAGAAGTGGCTTGGTATTGAGGATACTTTTTAATTTTAAGAGGGCTTAATAATGAAGAGAGTAGCAATTGTATCTTGCTACTTCCAACATAATTATGGAAGTATGCTTCAAGCATATGCCACTCAGATGGCACTAGATAAGCTTGGATACGAAAATGAGACAATAGACATATCAGGTTTTAACGGAGAGATAAAGAAAGCGAAGATGCTCTATTTTGCTAAGGCATCACTGACATCGGACATTCTACTTTCCAAATTAGGAATGGCAAAGACTGTTCTGATGAGAAAGTTTTCAAAGAATGAATACACATCAAATTCACATATTAGAGCTGAGAAGTTCGATACTTTCAGTAAGAAATATTTCAGGCTCTCTCCTGCGTATAACTCGAAAGCGGAACTGGGTAGTAAATGTGAAGAGAATTATTCGGCGGTGCTGGTCGGGAGTGACCAGTTATGGTTACCTGGCAATATAGCGGCTGATTATTACACACTGAATTTTGTGCCGAAATCGGTCAACACAATAGCATATGCAACGAGCTTTGGACAGATTAGTCTTCCGAAGGATTCCGCTAAGAAAGCAAAAATTTTTCTACGCAACATCAAACACATAGGTGTGCGGGAAGAATCAGGACAGAAACTTGTAAAAGAGCTGGTTGATAGAGATGTACCTGTGGTATGCGATCCGACTTTACTGTTTACAGGTGATGAATGGATGGCTATTCAGAAGAAAGAACCGATTGTAATGGAAAAATACATCTTTTGTTATTTTTTAGGAAATAACCCTCCGCATAGAAAGTTTGCTAAAAGTTTAAAAGAAAAAACAGGCTGTAAGATTGTAGCACTTACACACTTGGATGAGTTCGTGAAAAGTGATGAAAGATATGCGGATGAAACACCATATGATATAGATCCATCTGATTTCTTAAATTTAATCAGGAACGCAGAATATGTTTGTACAGACTCGTTCCATTGCTCTGTTTTCTCAATCCTATATAGGAAGCCGTTCTTTACGTTTAGAAGGTACGCAAGGAAGACAAGGTCATCTACCAACAGCAGATTAGATACGCTGTTTAACCTTGTCGGTATCAGCGGCAGAATTATGAACGGTGATGAGAATATTGAAAAGTGCCTGAGTATGAAAATTGATTTTGATGCTGCTCATAAGAAGTTAGAGAATGTTCGGTCAGATTCATATGTCTACCTAGTCAACGCACTAAATAATGATTAAATCCGGAGGAGGCGTAGCAGAATGATAAATATAACAGAAAAGCAGAAGTGCTGTGGTTGTGCTGCTTGTGCCGGAGTATGTCCGAAAAATTGTATAGAAATGAAAGAGGATACAGAAGGATTTTTATATCCCTCTGTGGACAAAGATAAATGTATAGACTGTGGAGCCTGCGAGAGAGTATGTCCTATTCTTAATCATAAGAATAAAGTACCATATGAACAGAAGGGATATATTGTTCAGCATAAAAATCCGACTGTTTTACGTGAGAGCACAGCAGGAGGAGCATTCACAGCAATTGCAAAATATACGTTAAACAGAGGCGGAGTGGTCTTTGGAGTAGAACTTACAGATGACCTAATTGCCCATCATGTTTATATAGAAACTGAGTCTGAGTTATCCCGATTCCGTAACAGCAAATATGTTCAAAGTTGCGTGGGGGGGTACACATAGACTGGTTAAATTCTTCTTGAAGCAAGGAAGATACGTTTGCTTTAGCGGAACGCCTTGTCAGATAGAAGGACTAAAAAATTACCTTGGCAAGGATTATGACAACCTTATATTAGTTGACGTGGTTTGTAGGGCTGTGCCCTCGCCACTGATATTCCGAAAGTATGTGGAATACCAGGAACAGAAGATGTTTGCCAAAGTCGAAAATGTGCGTTTCCGCGATAAGCATTACGGATATAAGTATTCAACGATGAATGTCATCACTGACAGAAATCAGGGGAATTATCATCAAGGCGTTGAATCTGATCCGTGGCTTCGAGCTTTCTTTTCAAATATATGTGACCGTCCATCATGTCATGATTGTCAGTTCCGTAACAGATACCGCGTGAGCGATTTTACGATTTGGGACTGCTTTAACGTCGGAAGGTTCTCAAAAGAACTGGACAATGACAAAGGTGCGACTAGGATACTTGTACACACGGCAAAGGGGCAGGCAGTCTTTAATGAAGTCTGCTCTGACCTAAATTACGTTGAGGTCGATCCAGGTGCTATCGTGTCAACTGCAAAGGAGATGAAAGAGTCTCCAAAAGCGAACGACAGACGCGAATCCTTTTTTGAGGACGCAAATCGGCTAGACAGTGTAGTATTATTTGAAAAGTATTTTCCGGATACATTCCGAGTGAAAGCGGAACACACTATCAGATTAATTTGCTATAAGCTTGGTATTTACAGCACAATGAAAAAGTTATTTGTGCGAGTTACTCATAAATACTAAGTTTAAATAGATGGTCAGAGAATCCTATTCTGTCATTGACGGAAAGGCGGATTCTCATGATCGATATAAAAGAAAAGAAGAACTGCTGTGGATGTGGTGGATGCATGAATGTGTGTCCGAAGCACTGCATTACCATGAAAGCTGACAATGAGGGATTCTTATATCCTGAAATTGATAAGGATGCTTGTGTCAACTGTGGTTTATGTGAGAAAGTTTGTCCGGTTGTTAATTGTAAGCCGGATATACCCTTTGAACAGACAGCGTACCTTGTTCAGAATAAGGACGAAGTTGTCCGAAGGGAAAGCACCTCTGGCGGAGCATTTACGACGATATCAGAGTATGTAATCAAGCAAGGCGGTGTAATTTTTGGAGCAGCATATGATGATAAGTTTCGTGTACATCATATGTATGTGGAAGAAAAGACCGAGCTTTGGCGATTCAGAAACAGCAAGTATGTACAGAGCGACACTGAGGTGACATTCTCAGAGGTTGAGAAATTCCTAAAAGAAGGTAGGATGGTCTGTTACAGTGGAACACCTTGCCAGATTGAGGGTCTGAAAAGATATTTAAGAAGAAAGTATGAAAACCTGATTACTGTTGATATTGTATGTCATGCAGTACCGTCGCCACTTGTTTGGAACAAGTACGTCGAGATGCAACAAGAACAATTCGGAACAGGTATTTCAAATATAATATTCCGAGATAAGCATTATGGTTATAAGTATTCCACAATGACTATCAAGGATAAGGACGGTAAAGAAGTCTACACTTATGGGATTGATACCGATCCAATGCTTCGCGCATTCTTTTCGAACATATGTGATCGTCCATCCTGCTATGATTGTAAATTCAAAAAGAGGTACAGGGTTAGTGATTTTACACTGTGGGATTGCTATGAAGTAGACAAGTTTGATAAGAATCTGGACGATGATAAAGGAACCACGCGAGTACTCGTACATAGTGAAAAAGGCAGAGAGATGCTCAAAAAAATAGAATCAGATATTACATTTGCTGAGGTCAACCCAGATGACTTGACAGCACAAGTGAAAGAGATGTTCTATTCGGTAAGCAATAACGAAAAAAGGCAGCAGTTTTTTATAGACGTGAACACAATAGAATCAAAAGAACTGTTCAAGAAATGGTTTCCAGAGACGGCAAAGGTGAGAATTGAACGTACTGCTCGTATATTCTGCTACAAGACTGGTATTTATAACATTGCGAAGAAAGTGGCTAAAAAAGTTATAGGAAAACGGTGAGTTAGTTATGGAGCAATCAAAGGTAAGTATCATAGTTCCGGTTTATAAAGTGCCAGAGAACTATTTAAAAAAATGTATAGAGAGCATCATAGCTCAGTCGATGCAAGATATAGAGATTCTTCTAGTCGATGACGGTTCACCGGATAACTGTGGCGAGATATGTGACAGCTATGCAGTAAAGGATTCAAGAATTCGTGTACTACATAAGAAGAATGGAGGATTGTCATCTGCAAGAAACGCAGGGTTTCAAGCGGCAACATCAAAATGGATTATGTTCGTTGATGGTGATGATTGGATTGAACTAGATATGTGCGATTATATGTATCGTGAAGGTGAGAAGAATGATGTTCAACTTGTGATGTGTGGCATCATGAAGGATTATATCAAGACATCAGTAGAATATAAGTTTTATTTGGAAGACCATAAGGTCTATGAGGGAGAGGAATGCAAATGGTTACAACAACAGCTACTTGTCTACAATGGAAACATTGCAGTGGCCTATTCAAAACTTATTGATCGGGAACTATTACTAAAACATAACATCTTGCATGATGAAGTACTCCGTCAGGGTGCAGAAGGACTTGAATTCAATTTGCGTTTATTTGAAAAGCTTGAAAGGGCTGAGTTTGTAAATAAGCCGTTTTACCATTATATATATAATGAAAGTTCTATTTCAGCTGCTCCTACTGAAGAGAATAATGAGTATGTTTTGAAGTGTTTTGAAAAAATAAAAGAATTTATTGATTCAAGCGGTAATAAGGAAATGTTAGAACCATGGCTTGATAATAGGTTGCTGTATGTGATTATTACGACAGCAATCAGTGGGTATTTTAATCCATCAAATACAGAAAAGTATAGTATAAGAAAAAAGAAATATAAGAAATATCTTACCAAACCGATAATTGCAGAAGCCCTAAAAACTGAGAACCTTAGAGGATTGTCAAAGCAAAGGAAGACAGTTTTATGGCTTATCAAACATCAGCAATTCTGGTTGCTGCAAGTTTTAGGGATGGTCAGGAAAAAACAAAAAGAAACAGGAGCCGCTAGAATATGAGTATTGAACCAAAAGTAAGTATTATAGTTCCGGTGCATGACACCCCTAAAGAATATTTGGAAGAGTGTGTAAATAGCGTTCTTAGACAGACATATCAAAACTGGGAACTAATATTGATAAATGATCATTCTAATGCAGTTACAGAATGCACACTTGTCAATTTAAAAATTGACAGCAGAATCAGTTTGATAGCGAACAATGGTCGGGGGGGTAAGCAGTACGAGGAATGTTGGGATTAAACATACTACTGGATCTTTAATTATGTTTCTTGACAGTGATGACTGGATTAATCCAGAAACGTTATACAAAATGGTTCCTTTGATGGTAAACACAGACCTTGTTGGTTGGAATCACTATTATAATGAAGATAAGAAACAGTGGAAAAGACATGTTATAAATAATTCTCCCGTTGTGTATGAGCTTTATAACATGAGTAATCTGTTACTTGACATGATAACACCGGAGTTTGATGTCAGATATAATGGTGTATATCTTGGAGCAGTAAGAGGCGTTTGGGGAAAACTTTACAAAAGGGAGTATATTGAACGGTTCAAAATAAGATTTGAGGAAAATCTCAAAATAGGAGAAGACGCTTGCTTTAATGTGGACTATATAAGAAATATAAAGAAGGCTTCCTTCTACAATTTTTACTTGAACCATTATAGAGTTGATAATGGCTCTGCCAATCGAAGGCGAAGAGATGACATTGTTGAAATACGGATAAATCTATTGAGAGAATATTTGAGCCGTTTCCCTATTGGAGAGGATATCAATGCGAACACCTGTTATGTTCGAGAAGTACTAAGCTGTGTGATGAACTGTATAAAAAAGATGGAGTTTGGTGGTAGCAACATCAGATTTAAAGAATTTATACAAAACATTTTTGAGTATGATTCGATTGCGTTGGCTAACAGTCTAAAAGTGGACAATGGTTTTTATTCGGTGCAAGAAAGAATAATAAAAGAATTGATAACAAAGAAAAGTACTGAGACTATGACGCTGATTGGGTGCATACTTAGACATGGGTCATAGCAAAATAGCTTCTGGATCTGCATTCGTATTCCTGTTCATTTTTGCGAATAATTTTGTGGAGTGCAAAATTTCAAAGGTGTCACTACCAAAGAAAAACTATATGCTTTTGATTCCAGGTGCAATATATATGGCGCAAAAAATCATGCTAGGAGGAAGGTATACAGCGATTGCTTTTATAATAGCTGCGATCTTTTGTTTTTATTTGTTATATCAGTATATTGATAACTGGAGGTGTGCAATTTCTTTTAAGTATCTAGTGTGGGTTTTGCTATTATCCGTATTGATTGTTGTGGTTTTCTGGGCGATAAAGAATTTTATCGGCAGAGATAGTGATGCCGGAATTCTTGAATATGTTTCAAGATACCTTGGAAGCTCGTATGAGTTATTTGATATTTATTTAGATGATCCGCCAGCAAAAGCATATCAGACTTTTGGATATCTGATAAGGTCATTCAATAAACTCGGGTGGACTGACATTCCAGTCAGAACGACTCACGAATTCAGGTTTTCTGATTCAGGCGTCTTAATTGGTAATGTCTATACTGGTTTAAGAAATTATTATAATGACTTTGGTATGATTGGCGTGTTCTTTATGAGCATGCTCAAATCAATGATTTTTACGGGAATGTATTGCAAGATTTGAAGTCAACAGATTCAAAAAAATATGTTTTTAATTATTTTCTATATGTATGAGATATACACTTGTGTTTTTGAGTTTTTTGTTGAGTACTTCTTTGCAAGATTTTCAGTGGGCTTTGTTATTGAGATTTTTATTATGTATCTGATTTACTATATCACATGTAAAAAATGCATTCACTTTACTCTCGGTTGAACAAGTAGTGTTGCAATAAACTTTGCTTATCAGGATAAAGGCGGAATGCAATCTGGGGAGCAATAAAATGGATTCTAAACTTAAACATGGAATAGTGGCTGTATTCATAGCCAACATGATTAATGTGTTCTTTAGTTTGTGCACAAACTTTCTCTTGCCTAAGTTTTTGTCTGTGGATAGTTACGCACAAATAAAAACATATCAGTTATATGTCTCATACGTAGGGCTTTTGCACTTTGGGTTTGTAGATGGAGTCTATCTTCGCTATGGAGGAAAGGACATTCATGCCTTAAAACAGGATAAGCTACATTCTAGCCTTATGACAATGAGAGTGTTTCAAATTGCTATTGTCGCATTATCAGTAGTTATTGGAGTTGTCATTAAAGACCCAATCTTTGTGTTTTTTTCCCTGTCAATATTACCGCTTAATATGAACAATTACTTTAAATTCCTCTATCAAGCAACCGGGGAATTTAAGCGGTATGGCAATGCCATGAACGTGACAACAATAGCGATTTTTTTGATAAATATGATACTGCTTTTTGCTGTATCAACAGATTATTATGCGGCATACCTCACGGGATATGTAATTGTATATGCCATCATATGGATTTATTTGGAGTATAGTTTTAGAAGAGGTTTCGGTAGTACAAAATCTCGGTTTAGCTTTCCTGAACTGGTGACGAATATAAAGGATGGTTTCCTACTTACACTTGGGAATTTGGCATCCATATTCTTAACCAGTATGGATCGCTGGTTTGTAAAAATTTTGATGGATACAGTTGCTTTTGCCCAGTATTCATTTGCGGTTAGTGTTGAAAATTTCCTGAACCTCGCGATTACTCCAATTACAACAACTTTATACAATTATTTTTGCAGAGAATCAGATCCGAAAAAGCAAAATAATGTAATTCAGAGTGTTATAGCATTTGCTGTACTTTTGCCAAGTGCTGCATTTGGTGTGAAGTTTATTTTGGAAATTTTTCTTACAGAATACATTGACTCATGTACGGTTGTATTCTTCCTCTTCTCCGCACAGATGTTTGGAATTATAATTAAAGGTATCTATGTGAATCTGTATAAGGTTGAGCGAAAACAGAAAAGATATTTTGTTAAGCTGTGTTCTGTTATTGCTATTGGTTTTGTTACAAACACATTATTCTACTATATGTGGGGCGTCAAAGAAGCCTTTGCTTTAGCAACACTTGTCTCAACTTTTATATGGTTTGTGATTTCGAATTTCGATTTCAAAAAACTAGGAATTACTGCATTTACAGGTGTGTTCTTAATACTTCAAGTTGTTGTTTTGATATTGTGTGGCTTGTTCCTTCCGGCCATTCTAGGATTCATTGTTTATATTGCATATACGGTAATTATGCTGTTTGTTTTTATGAGGTCAACAGTATTGAGTCTTTTAAGAGTGGCAAGAGCACAACTGTCCAAACTTAAGCAATAATGGTGAGATGAGGGTATGATTGTTACGAAAATGTGGTAGTACAGGGCATGTGGAAACTAAAAAGTAAGCAACCTGTTTCGATTGGAGTGTGAAGTGATAATGATTACAATTAGAAAAGCTGATTTGTTGGTGTGGGTGGCTCTTGTTAGTTATCTATTCTGCATAAATCATATATTAAAGTCGACTGCTAGTGCTCGTTATCTGATGTATGCTATGGTTTTGTCAGCGGCATTTGTTGTGTCACAAAAAGGGAAAAGATATGAATCAATTGGTTTTTTGTCACGCTACACTATGCTTAATTTTTATTGCGTAATCATTCTTATTATCACTGTGTTTGTTGAGCTGTTCAATAACTGCCTTGACCCTGGGTCGCTAATTCAGCCAATTTTCATGATTTCGTGTGTGATTATAGGTTATACGATACGGAGCATTGAGAGGGGGGCAGAACGATGTGCTACATACCTGTTACGCTTGATACTTGTATTACTGCTGTTTGCAGGTATTATAGGAATACCAGAGTATTTTATGCAAAGTAATTTCTTTTATCCGTCATATGGAAACCCATGGCAGACATACCGCGTATCCTCCATATTTCATCACCCGATTATTTACGCTACGTCCATGACAGTTGGATTTATATTTGCACTTTATCTTGTGAAGAATAAGCTGATTAAGGCGATGCTACTTGTGGTTTTCGGATTCGGTGTGTTTACGAGTTTAAGTCGGTCAAGCTGGGTTGCATTTGCCGTCTCTATGTTGTTCCTGTTTTTTGCATACTATAGGAAAAAACTTACACTGAGAAAGCTTTTTTACTTCATTTTGGGAATCATTTTATTTATCGCTTTGCTTATATCACCGATAGGACAGAGTGCGGTTAATATTTTGATATCCCGATTTGCAGGTTCTCTCTCAGATGTTTCAGGAACACAGAGATTGGGCAGTATAGCATACATATTTAACGACCTTATTGTTAATTTCAATCCAATAACAATGTTTTTTGGCCATGGTGAAGACGCTGCAGGGAGGCTTATGCTTAATACTACAATCGACATAGATAACTTCTCAACTACGGATAACGAATATCTATTGATACTTTACAATTATGGTGTTATTGCGCTTGGAACGGTTGTGTATTTCTTTTTCTGGCTTTTGAAGACAGCAATAGTGAAATATAATGACTTGACGGATTTACAGAAAGCCTTGTTTTTCAGCTGCATTGCCCTGTTCATAACATGCTTTTTCTATGAAATAACAGAAACTAAGGTATGTGCTTGGCTTGCCCTTGTAATAATAGGTATGCTTTTATATGAGAAAAAAGCAATGAGAGAAGTGTCGGTACAAAATTATGATTAACGGAGGATATCATGAAAACATCTGTTGTTATATCAACATATAACGGCGAGAGATTCATTATAGAGGAACTGGAATCTATATTGCATCAAACGCAATTGCCAGATGAGGTTTTATTGTTTGATGACCAATCATCAGATAACACGGTTAGCCTTATCAAGAGTTTTATTGAAGATAATGCACTTTCAAGCTGGAGGATACAAGTCAATGCTGTAAATAAAGGCTGGAAAAGAAACTTCATGGAGGGGATTAAAGAAGCTACTGGGGACATCGTTTTTATTGCGGATCAAGATGATATTTGGGTTAAGGATAAGGTCTCAATAATGACATCTAAAATGTACAATAATCCTGAGATACTTCTTTTGGTTTCTGACTTTATAAAATTTAAAGATGATGACACCGTTAACACTGTACTGCAAGAAGAAAAGGGTTCTCTAAGTAAGGCTGATATGAATCAATCCTTTTTGGCTGTGAATTATCCTGGTTGTACTTACTGCGTTAGAAAATCATTCTTGGACAATATATTTAGCGATTGGGTTCCTGAATTTGCACACGATTCTTATCTATGGAAGTGCGCCGTGGTAAGGGATGGAGCTTATGTTTTGAGTAAACCTCTTATACTATGGCGTAAACACGATGACAGTACCTTTTCTATTGAGAAGAAGGAACAAAGTGATCGCACGTCAAGGTACGATGGGCTTCTTCTTCAAAAGAAATATCTCTCGGTTTTAGATAGTCAGGGTGATATTTTAAATGCTGGCAGAGAGATTATAAGAGAGTACTCAATATTTACGGAGCGTAGAATGAAATTTTATGATACCAAAAACCCTCTTCTTGGATTAAAGCTTTTATTCTCTGTAAACAAATATCGGGATTTCAAGCAGTATTTATCTGATTGGGCATCCGTTTATATTAGAAAATAATCTTTGGAGGAATACTTGATGGCTTCTGATTGGAAAAGAAACTTGAAAAATAATAAGGTGGCTTACTTTTTTATATACGTGGGTAAGTATCTTGTTTGGAGACCGCTTTATCGTTCTGCTCGACACTTAAGCATTAATCTTCGAACGACTACGCATTGTTATTCGACAAATGGAAAACGGATTATTCCTTTAAAAAATTGCAAAGAAGGAGAGTCATGTGTGATTCTTGGAAATGGTCCAAGCGTTAGAATGGAAGACCTTTCAGCAATTGAGAAGAGTGGTGTAGATTCGTTCGGTGCTAACCGTATTATTGATATTTTCAATAAAACTGAATGGAGACCAACATACATGTGCGTTTGTGATTCATCCTTTTTGACCGGAGTGAATAATACGACAACATGTGATGAGTATATTGATTCCATCGAATCTTTTGGAATTAAATATTTGTTTGTTGCTGATTATTTAAAACACTATTTCAAGAAAGAATCTAATGCGTTGTATTATGTGGATTTTTACGAGAACGCTGGTTATTCGGCGAACCCTCATCCTTTTTCTGAGGATGCGGGAGTCTGCGTGAGCGAGTTAGGAACTGTAACAAATTTTTCTATTCAGCTGGCTGTGTATATGGGATATAAGAAAATTTACTTATACGGTATGGATAACACATATACAAGATATTTTGGGGATGATGGAAAGTTCCATATCAATAATAACGTACAGAGCCATGTAGAGGGAATGAAAAAAAATGAGATTGATGAGAAAGCGGATATGGTTCCAAAGTCTAAGTTCCAGGCTCATTATATCGGAGGATTCGGTGATGTAAGAAAGGCTAACATTGGCTATCGTATGTGTAGGGAATATGCAGAATCTCATGGTATCGAAATTATCAATATTACACGAGGTGGGCACTTAGAAGCTTTTGATAGAGAAGCTTTTGATCGAGTCTTTAAGCAGGTTAAGTGATTTACTTTATAAGGGAGGAATCTATATTAATGAAAACAGTTGCATTAGTACCAATTAAGTTGAATTCACAACGGTTGCCACATAAAAACATCTTACCGATTGGCGGAAAGCCTTTGTGTTGGCACTTGTTAAATACCCTTGTACAAGCAAAGGGTATAGATGAGGTATATGTGTATTGCAGCGATCCAACTGTAAAAGAATATATGCCGAACGGAGCAATTTTTAAGCAACGAGATAAAAGGCTGGATGGGGATTTGATTAAAGGTTTTGAAATCTATAGGTCTTTCATTAATGAAGTCGATGCAGATGTATATGTCCTCGCACACACAACGTCTCCTTTTATTAAGGTATCCTCAATTGAAACTGCTCTTTCACACGTTCTCAGTGGAGAAAATGACTCTGCTTTTTCAGCAGAGCGTATTCAGACTTTTGCCTGGTATCAGGGAAAACCTATTAACTACGATTTGAATGATGTACCGCGTACACAGGATATGGAGCCCATTTGGATTGAGACAAGTGCTTTCTTTATGTTTAAAAAGGATATTTTTACAGTCCACAATCGAAGAATCGGATTCAACCCATATATACAGGAAGTGTCCGGTATTGAAGCAGTGGACATAGACGAACTTAAAGACTTTGAATTGGCTGTGAAGATGGCTGAAATGGAAGGTATTCATTATGAGTAAATTTATTTTAATCGCCGGACCGTGCGTTATCGAATCGGAAGAAAATGTGATGCTGATTGCGGAAACTGTAAAAGGTATCGCTGAGAGATTGGATTTGGACTATTACTTTAAGGCTTCGTT
>JAJQGF010000298.1 GCA_021200695.1 Lachnospiraceae bacterium | reverse complement strand
CGGATACATCCTGACTGTAAACATACACAAGATTGCCTCCGATTACTCCATATCCGGTAATACAACCGTCAGAAGGAGTTTCGGTTGGCTTCAGATTAAAATCGGTAGCTCTTGCAGTTACAAGTCCGCCGATTTCAACAAAACTGTTGTCATCGAGTAAAGCTGCTATTCTTTGACTCGCTTTTGAAGTAGTACTCATGCTTTCAGCCCTCCGTTTATAATAAATATATAAAAACTCAATGTCCTTAACAGTATAACATAAAAAAAGCAACTCGCAAAGAACGAATTGCAATTTTTTTCACAATTTTTACAAAATACGTGCCTCCTGTGATTCCTCCTCAGTCTGTTCGTTAATCTCCCTGAGTACATAGAAAAGCCAAAGAAGCCATGATATCATATTTTCCCCGCATCCGTAAAGGTACGTTTCCATGCCTTAAACAGATATTTTCTCTCAATGTATTATATGCCTTAAATTTTTTTGTGCTACAGATATCCGGACCTTAAAAAACAAGAAAGCAGTCTCCTATGTACCGCATTATATACTTAAGGTCCTTTACCTCCACATTCTGCCCCGTAAAAAGCTTCTCCTCTGCAAGAAGCCTTCTGTCCCCTGATGCCTCATTAAGATAATATGTTATGCTCCCCACCTGCTCTCCGGCGCTGACGGGTGCCATAAGAGCGCTTTTGCACTCGACCTCAGCCTCAATGCTTTCCCCATCGCAGGCAAGCATATGTATCGGCAGTACGCCGCCCTCCCTCTCAACGGCAATGCTAACCTCCTGATATGGACTTCCGTCCGGGGATGCACCATTCTCTACCACAATATCCGCAAGCGCTGTCTCAGGCTCAAAGTCCCTGTATGTATAATTTTCAAGTCCGAATTCCATGAGTTCTCTGGTATCACTCCATTTATATGATTTGTTGTTGGGCCAGCCACATGCGAGAAGCGCGACCACATAGGTTCTCCCATCTCTCTCAAGAGCTCCCACGTAGCAATAGCCTGCCTTGTTTGTAAAGCCTGTTTTTCCACTGAAGGCGCCGTCCATCATTGACAGAAATGCATTGTGATTGCTGCATGAAAAGCTTCTCCCATTCTCGCTGAAGGAATATGATGCTTCGGCAGTTATCTCCCTGAACAAATCTCTCATGGGAGACGACAGCACACAATAGGACATAATTTGCGCAAGCTCAGCCGCAGTGGTACAGTGCTCTTTTGTAACGGTTCCGCCATCCTCCATTGTAATTGTCTGCGTAGCATCAAGTCCGTTCGGAGTCAGAAAGTATGTCTGTGTACAGCCTATTTCCTCAGCCTTTTCATTCATAAGCCTTGCAAACTCAGCGACTGCCTGCTTGCTTTCCTCAGTCGTAAATTCCGCGGTATCCTTATTTTTGAGTTCATCGGAAAGATACCTTTTGCCCAGATTTTCAGCCAGCACCACTGCGGAGTCATTATGTGATTCAAGCATCATTGAAAAAAGCAGATTTCTTACCTTATATTTTTCACCGCATTTTACATATAATTTTACCTTAGGCATTGAGGCTGCGTAATCCGACACAGTCACCTCCTCGTCCAAATCAAGATTTTCAAGAATTATTATGCAAGTCATTATTTTGGTGGTGCTTGCCATTGCCATAGGCGTATCCTGATTTTTCCCATAGAGTACACGGCCTGTTTCCGCGTCCACCAATGCCGCAGCCGTGGCATAAAGCGATATATCCTCTCTGTCCTGAGCCGCACAGGCCGGCTGAACCGGAAGAAGACACAGGACAAATGCACAAAAAAAACTCCATATGATTTTACATTTCCGCATTTTGCACAAATTCCCTTAACGGTATTTATAAATCATATGAAGCATTTATTTAATTTAATTCTCATTTGATAATTAATATTCACAGGCAAATGCTACATATTAAGCCGGAGCTGAATCTCCTCCTCAGCCTGCTGCTTAAATTCCTCTATCTGAACCGGATTAATCTCCGGAAGCTCATCAAGGCTTTTTACCCCAAAGCATCTCAGGAACTGCTCTGTTGTACCGAAAAGAAGAGGCCTCCCCGGCGCATCAAGGCGGCCAAGCTCAGTAATAAGGTCATATTCAATAAGCTTATTTATTGCATGGTCGCAGCTTACACCTCTTACCCGTTCTATCTCGGCTCTTGTGACAGGCTGCTTGTATGCGATTATGGACAGCGTTTCAAGCACAGTGTCCGTAAGCTGCATTTTTTTAGGTGTTTTTGCAATCTTAATCAGGTATTCGTACATCTCGGGCTTTGTACACAGCTGTACCGAATCGTCAAGCCAATTAAGCATTATCCCCCTGTCCTCACAGGCATATCTTTTCTCCATATCCTTAAGTATATCCCTTGTACTTTCCGTTTTCTCCTCTATCAGCTCTGACAGCTTTTTTATTTCCACGGCTTCACCCATTGTAAAAAGAACTGCCTCTATTACAGCTTCAGCCTTTGTTCTGTCCATATTATCACTCCCGGTTACATGTATTTTATCAATTTTTACTGCATACTGCCGCTTATATTTGATATGATTATTATATCGTCAAAAATATTTTCCTGACTTATGCTTATCTTCCCCAGCTTCATAAACTCAAGTATAATAAGAAAGGTAACGATTACCTCCATTCTGCTTTTCTGTTTTTCGAGGAGCTTCCTGAAGCTGAAGGTTCTGTGCTCCTGCGCATATGCCTCTACATACAGCGACTTCATATCCATATCAATTTCTTCCTTCTCGATATTTCCGTAGCGGCTTCTAATAGGGTCAATCTTGTCCTCCTGCTTTTTTACTATCGATTTAAACAACTCATGCAGCCTGTTAAGCGTCATATCACCAATAAGCTCATCATAATCCACCGGCTGCCTGTAGGCCTCAACCTCCTTCGGCAAATGCTGCTCCCTGTACAAATTTTTTTCCGCATCCACCTGTCTGTCCCTCAGCTCAAATGACACATACTTGTACATTTTATATTCAAGCAGCTTTTGGACGAGCTCAGCTCTGGGATCCTCCTCTTCTCCCTCATCGTTTACCTCTCTGGGAAGAAGCATCCTGCACTTGAT
>JAJQGF010000019.1 GCA_021200695.1 Lachnospiraceae bacterium | reverse complement strand
TTGAAATACCCTTCTCGCGTATTTTCTTTTCAATGCATGCCGCGGTATTAGGAAGAATTGCATCCGGGCCTCCCTCCGTAACTGTAGGAAGTTCCCATTTGTCAAGCACATTTCCGTCTTTATCAAACAATCCTGTTTTAACGGTAGTCCCTCCTATATCTATTCCAAAAGCGTAGTTTTTCATTCCTCGTCCTCTTCTCTTCTTTTTGCAAGTGAGTTCTGAACTCTGGCATAGAGCTCCTTCGCGGCATTATACCCCATCTTTTTCTGACGGTAATTGACTGCTGCCGCCTCACATATAACAGCAAGATTCCGGCCGGGGCGGATGGGAATATTGTGGCAGACAACCTTATTGCCCAGATATTCAGTATAGCTCTCCTCAAGTCCAAGTCTGTCGTATTCCTTATCCTTATTCCAATCCTCGAGGCGTATAACAAGGTCTATCTGCTGACTGTCCTTTACAGAGGACGCACCAAAAAGAGCCTTTACATCTACAATACCTATGCCGCGAAGCTCAATAAAATGCCTGGTGATGTCCGGCGCGCTGCCCATTAATGTATCATCATTTATCTTTCTTATTTCAACCACATCATCCGTAACCAGACGGTGGCCTCTTTTGATAAGCTCAAGCGCTGCCTCGGATTTACCGATTCCGCTTTCGCCTGTTATAAGCACACCTTCGCCATATATATCCACCAATACTCCATGAACGGAGATACAGGGCGCGAGTTCCTCGCTGAGCCAGCGTATCACCTCCGCCATAAAAGTAGAGGTAGGGTCCTTTGTTGACAGCACGGGCACATTATGCATAATTGCCGACTCTATAAAGAGCGGGTCCGGCTCAAGCTCACGACAGAATACTACCGCAGGCATCCCCTCCGATGCAAGAAGGGTGTCATATCTCTCCTTCCTCTTGTCCTCCGGAATCTTTTCTTTCATATAATAGTATTCTACAAAACCTATAATTTGAATTCGGGTAGCATCAAAAAATTCAAAAAATCCGGCCATCTGAAGCGCGGGTCTGTTTATATCAGACTGCGTTATCCTTATTTTGTCTATAGGGATTTCCGGCGTAAGATTCTCCAATTTAAGCTTCTCAATCACTTTTTTCAGACTGACACTTGACATTGCACACCTCCGGTTAGATGTATTAATTAAATTCCACCTATTTGATTGTACCACAAGCTTTTTTCCCGCACAATAAATTTGTAGCTCCGAACCGTACTTTTGAACATAGCTTATGCGGCTGTTCAGCCTTACAATGCTCCATTTTTGAAAAACGACATAATCTGGCGCGCCGTTCCTTCATTCATCTCAGGTATCTCCACAAGCTCATCAAGCCCGGCATTTTTAATGTCCTCGAGAGACTTAAAATGCCTCATAAGCGCTTTTCTTCTGACAGGCCCCACACCCGGTATATCGTCAAGCACCGATTTAACCTGCACCTTGCTGCGCAGTGATTTGTGATATTCGATTGCAAAACGGTGTGCCTCATCCTGTATTCTGGTTATAAGTTTGAAGCCCTCGGAGTGTGTATCTATAGGCAGCTCTGTATTATTGAAATAAAGCCCTCTGGTGCGGTGGCTGTCATCCTTTACCATTCCGCATACCGGTATATTTATATGAAGCTCATCAAGCACGGACAAAGCAATATTAACCTGACCGCGGCCTCCATCCATTAAAAGAAGGTTCGGAAATCTGGTAAAGCTTCCGTATTCCTTCTCCAGCTTCTTCTCCTCAAGCTCACGGCTCTCCTCCATGCCATGCACAAAGCGTCTCGTAAGCACCTCTCTCATGCAAGCATAGTCGTCCGGCCCTGATACGCTCTTAATGCGAAAGCGTCGGTAATCGCTGCGTTTAGGTCTTCCCTTCTCATAAACCACCATAGAGCCCACATTTTCAAACCCGTTAGTATTTGAAATGTCAAATGCCTCCATTCTGTCAACGCATTCCAGCTTCAAAAGCCCGGCAATCTCCCTGACGGCGCCTATTGTCCTGCCCTCCTCACGCTTAAGCCGCTCCCTGTCCTGACTCAATATAAGCTTCGCATTCTGTGCGGCAAGCTCAACAAGCTTCTCCTTAGAGCCAATCTTGGGCTTTTTCAGATACACGCGGCTTCCCTTTCTTCCGCTGAGCCACTCTTCTATAAGCGCAGCCTCCTGTATCTCATATTGAAGCATAAGCTCTTTGGGAATAAATGGGGTTCCCGCGTAAAACTGTTTAATAAAATCCTGCATTATACCGGGTCTGTCATTTTCAGGCACATGAGTCATATAATAATGCTCACGTCCAATCAGCTTTCCGTCTCTTACAAAAAATACCTGAACCACTGCCTCCGTATCCTCCTGATACAGAGCAATCACATCCTTATCGTCTCCCTCATTGTCTGTCATTTTCTGCTTCTGCGCCACGGATTTTACACTTGAATACAAATCTCTGTATCTTGCGGCATCCTCAAATTCCAGCGCCTCTGATGCCGCCTTCATTTTATTTTCCAATTCACTTAAGATGGGCGTATAATTACCATTTAAAAACTCCAACGCACCGTCAACCTGTTTTCTATACCCCTCCCTGTCTACATAGCCCTGGCAGGGAGCCGGGCATTGCCTGATATGATAATTGAGACAGGGTCTGTCCAATCCAATATCCCTCGGAAGATTTCTGTTGCATGTGCGAAGCTGATACAATTTGTTTAGAAGCTCGATTGTGTCTTTGACGGCCGCCGCGCTGCTGTAAGGGCCAAAGTATTTTGACCTGTCCTTCTTCATTGTTCGTGAAAAGAGAATTCTCGGATATTCCTCGCCAACCGTAACCTTTATATAAGGATAGGTTTTATCATCCTTTAAAAGAGTATTATATTTAGGAGAATTTTCTTTAATAAGATTATTTTCAAGAACAAGCGCCTCAAGCTCTGAATCCGTTACAATGTATTCAAACCTTGATATCTGAGACACCATTTTGTCTATAGCCGGCCCCCGTCCAATATTTTCCCTAAAATATGACCGCACCCGGTTGTGAAGATTTACAGCCTTTCCCACATAGAGGATGGTGTCGTTTTTATCATGCATTATAT
>JAJQGF010000051.1 GCA_021200695.1 Lachnospiraceae bacterium | reverse complement strand
GTCTCTGTGTGCGGCGCCGCTTTTAAAAATTTTTATTACTGCTGTGCTGATAAAATGTGCCGCAGCCTTCATGGGTATTGTCAGTGACAGGAGAATTACCTCATGCACCGGACATACTGCGGATGCAGGTCTTTTGTTATTTAAAACCACCGGCACGGCTGTGCTGCTGTTTTTAATATCACTGTCAGTGGTAGCCGCGTCAACAAACAGGATATATTAAAAGGTTAAATGTCCCTGGGAGGGTGTAATGCATTCAGAGTTTTTTAATACAATATGCCGTGTCGGAATATTTATGATATGTGCGCAGACCATCGTACATTTCAGACCTAATGGGTCGTATGAGAAATATATAAAGCTGCTGGTAAGCGTAATGCTGCTTATTCAGATATTAAAACCGGTCATGGATATATTTGGCGAAAGCTCATCGGAGGATTTTGAAGTACGCATAGCATGGTTTGATGAACAATTACAGGAGGGCTTATACAAGGCGGAGGAGGGAGCAGAGAGTGCAGAGGAGATTATAAATCAGATGACGCTGGACGAGGCATATGAAAAAATTACAGAAGACGGCGGTACGGAAAATATGGATGAGGGCATATATATAGAGCCGGTAGAAAAGGTAGAGGATGTAAAGCTGGAATGAGGGCGCGACATGGAGGCCGAAGATGTTATTTGATTTTGAAAAGCTTAAAGCTTCAAAATGGTTTAAAAAGGATAATCTGATTGTTCTTGTCCTTGCGGGAGTGCTGTAGTTTATTAATGCCCTGCCGACTAAGAAGGATAATGCTGCTGAGGAAAACGAGGACGGTATGCAGAGCGCTCAGACGGCCGAGAATGCCGGTTTAACAGGAGGTACGTCAGAGCAGGAGGAATATTGTGCGCAGCTCGAAGCGAGGCTTGAGGAAATATTGTCAGGCATGGACGGAGTGGGAAAGGTCAGGGTTATGGTGACTTTGGCATCATCAGAGGAGCTGGTGCTTGAAAAGGATACTCCGTCAAGCCGGTCACAGACAAACGAAACTGACAGCTCGGGAGGCACCAGAATTATCAATCAGATGGAAAACGACGAGGAAACCGTCTATATAACGGAGGGAAGCGATTCAACGCCATATGTCGTGAAAACCCTTGTGCCAAAGGTGGAGGGCGTGGTTGTGGTAGCTGAAGGAAGCGGAAGTGGAAGCGTTAATAAGGATATAACGGATATAGCACAGGCATTGTTCGGTATAGAAGCCCACAAAGTAAAGGTAGTCAAAATGGAGGAGGCAAAATAGCATATATCATTTGCGGGGCTCATACAATAAAGTAGTAAAAAGACAGAGGGAGAATACAGTGAAAAATTTAGTAAAAAAGAATCAGCTTATGATTACTGCACTTGCAATTATGATAGCAATCGCAGGGTACTTACAGTTTGCGGGAACAAATCTTGAGGGTGACATTCTTACTGTGAACGACGATGCAGTGAATGAGGCTTCGTCAAGCGGAGTGATTACGGAGAATTACACTGCTGAGATGATAGAGGAGGCTGCGGGAGCTGATACCCTTCTCGACCTTTCGGAGGAGGATTTGTTAAACAGCGGCCTCACCGATATTGAAAGCCTTGATTCCGAGGTGGAGGTAGTGATGGAGGACTATCTTGATGAAAATATGGAGGTTGCTGAGGCCACACCGGATTCTGACGAGGTGCCCGGAGAGGCAGTATTTACATCGTCAGGCGGAGTAGAAATATTGTCAGAGGCAAAGCTTTTAAAGGAGCAGACGCGCGCCAAAAACAAAGAAACCCTTATGGATATAATTGACAGCTCGGGACTTACGGACGCTCAGAAGCAGGAGGCTGTTGACAGCATGGTTGAGATGACGGAGATAGCCGAGAAGGAGGCGGCTGCCGAAATACTGCTTGAGGCAAAGGGATTTTCGGATGTTGTGGTAAGCATCAACGGCGACGAGGCTGATGTAGTGGTAAACGCGGTTGAGCTTACGGACGCACAGCGTGCGCAGATAGAGGACATAGTGAAAAGAAAGACAGATATAGAGCCCGAAAACATAATTATCAGCACAATAGCTGAATGAGTATAAAACCACAGTGTAAACACGTTAACATTTCGTCATATTGCAGGTTACGCTCTGTCGAAGGTATATGCGTTATTCAGACACGCTTTTCATGCAGCGAAAACGTGCCTGAATAACACATATACCCTGACAGAGCGCAGATTTTTTTAAATATGCTGTAAGACTGGACAGTTACAAAGGCTGCTGAAGGTTTGCATCTGTACAACCCAAAGCAAATAATATATAATGTATGAGGGCAGAAGAAAAACGGGCTGTGCAAAGCACGGGCCTGTGGGGAAGGAAGGTTTATGAAAAGAGTTTTTTTAATCGTGCTTGACAGCTTTGGTATAGGAGAAATGCCTGACGCTGCGGATTACGGTGATTATAATGTAAATACTATAGGAAGTGTATCGGCAAGTCCATATTTTAATACGCCTAATCTTAGGAGGCTTGGGCTGTTTCAGATAGACGGAGTCAGGGTGGCTCCGAATATTGACACCGGCATGGGACATGCTGCGGCAATAGCAAGAATGCAGGAGGCCTCCAATGGAAAGGATACAACGATAGGACATTGGGAAATTGCCGGAATCCGCTCTCCGAAGCCGCTTCCGACATATCCGGAGGGCTTCCCGGAGGAGGTGCTGGAGGAGTTTTCAAAAAGAACCGGCAGGGGTGTGCTGTGCAACAGACCATATTCGGGGACGGAGGTAATAAAGGATTATGGGGACGAGCATGTAAAGACAGGAAAGCTCATTGTGTATACCTCAGCGGACAGTGTATTCCAGATAGCGGCGCATGAGGATATTGTGCCTCCGGAAAAGCTATATGAATATTGCCGTATTGCAAGGGAGATACTTGTCGGTGAGCATGGAGTCGGCAGAGTGATTGCAAGACCGTTTGAGGGAGTGTCGGGAAGCTATACCAGAACAGGCGGACGGCATGATTTCTCTATTTTGCCTCCTTCTGACACCATGCTTGATGTCCTGTCATGGTCAGGCAGATATGTTATAGCCTTTGGAAAGATAAAGGA
>JAJQGF010000122.1 GCA_021200695.1 Lachnospiraceae bacterium | reverse complement strand
ATATATGTGGAGGATTACGTAGTTTCCTTTCTAAAACAACTTAATAAAATTGCCGCGGACAAGGATATGTCTGTAGCGCTTTACGGCGGAATTAAAAAAGAGGGGGCAATAAATTACATATTTGTTTATGGAGCCGGCAAGGTGGATTTTTTACAAAAGGAGGTCAGGCATCTTTCTCAGGCACAGCTTCAGGAAATGGAAAAACTGCGTATAAAATATTTTCAGGACAGTGAGCTGGTGGGATATAAAATTTTAAATGGTGAAATGATTGAGGGAATGCATGTTTATGAGCAGGGAATATGCAGATACATAGCAGGGTATGCGCAATTCTATGAAAAAAATGACAATATGCTCGCCTATATGCTGGATTTCAGAGGAGGTGAGGCACAGCCGGAGGTTGTTAACCGGGAAAAATATGAAACTGTAAGAAAACGGCAGGAGGAGAGAAGAATACGAAGTGAGGAGGCAGGAAAAGCTGCTCCTTCAGATACAAAAAAGACCGCTGCTTCGGACGGAATCAGCGATAGTGAGAGAAGAGAGCTTAAGGCCGTGTGGAGCAAAGGCAGACAGACTAATCAGAAATCATTAAGAAGAATGAAATCGGCTGTGGCTGCGGCTTTTGTATTATTATGCATTGCCGGAATAGCAATGACGGGTACTGAGGATATGGACGGGATTAAAACAAAGGCAAAGAGCCTGATAGGAGAAATAACTGAACAGAAGCTTCCTGACAGCGTACCGGCATCGGGAAATGTACAGCAAAATGCCGATTCAACAGGAAGCACGCTTGTAGCAGAGGACAAGCTTGCGGAAGCTGTGCTGAAGGAAAATGAGGCGGAGCAGAACGCTGAGGCAGAAACGGAGGCGGATGTAAGCGAAGCCTCATATGAAGCCTCAGCTGAGACTCCAACTGAAACCTCATATGGAAATATCAGCGAAACAGAAAACGCAGATAATGAAGAGACAGTAACCTCCGAGACGGAAGCTTCGTCAGGAGAAGTTTATTATACAATAAAGAAAGGCGACACTCTGCTGGATATAAGTCTCAGCAATTATGGAAGCGTATCAAAAATAAATGAAATCTGCAGCCTGAATCAAATTGAGAATCCTGACGATATTAAGGTCGGGCAGAAAATTTTATTACCATGATAATGCCAGAGTGTGATATACTTATTTTTATATAATAAATGTGACCAAAGATTGTACGGGGAATGCAGATGGCCGATATTAAAAGTTACCTTAAAGAAAAAGAAAAAAGGGAGAAAAATCAAAGCGATTATAAGAATAAGATACACAGGCACAGGATGTCTTCATTGTATAGACTGTTGCTTGTCATCGCTGTCATAGCGACAGCTATAGCGTTAGTTTTATTACAGTATAAGAGACATATTTATACAGGATATGATATTGTGTCTTCTATAGAGAGGAGCTCGGTGTCGGATGCAACAGATATACGCTTTGACGATTCTATTCTCACATACAGCAAAGACGGCGCACATTGTACGGATGTTAAAGGCAATGTCAAATGGAACCAGACATATGAAATCCAGGACATTGAGATAGATATAAATCAGGATGTTGTAGCAATAGGAAGCTATAATGGAAGAGAGATATATGTAAACGACACCTCAGGTCAATTAGGAACGATAACAACAACGATGCCAATAAGGAGGCTTGCAGTTTCTACAACAGGATATGTGACTGCAGTGCTTGCGGACACGAGTGTCACCTGGGTAAATACCTACAGCCCTGAGGGAGAACTGATATACAGTGCATCCACAACCATGAGCAACAGCGGTTATCCGGCAGCGATTGATTTGTCACCTAACGGTGAATTGCTGGCAATTGCATATGTTTATGTTGATGCCGGAAGTTTAAAGACAAATGTGTCATTTTACAATTTTGGTCCTGTCGGAGATAATCAGAATGATTATTTTGTAGGTGTTTATACATATACAGACCTGCTTGTTCCGGATATTCGCTTCCTTGATAATGAGACGGTCGCAGCTATAGGAGACAGCCGTCTGATGATTTATAAAGGGCGGCAAAAGCCGGTGCTTGAGGCGGAATATCTTTTTGACAGTGAAATAAAGTCGGTATTTTCCGACTCCGGTTATGTGGGGATTGTATTTTTGGCTGACGATTCTGAACATAAGTATTGCATAAATGTTTATGATACTTCGGCACAAAAGGTCGGAAGCTACTATTTTGATATAGATTATACAGATATATATTTTGATAAAAATAACTTTGTTATATATAATGAGAGCGAATGTGTTATCATGACATATGATAATATAGAAAAGTTTAACGGAGAGTTTTCCAAAACCGTGAACACAATTATTCCGTCCGGCTCAGCCTACAAGTATACTCTTGTTACAGATGAAGCTATAGATATAATACAAATGAAGTAATGGAAAGGAACAAATTAAGGGATGAACATAAATATTTTTTTTGTAATAATGGTATTTGTACTTATCTTTAATATTGCAGGCGGATATAAAAAAGGAATGGTGCGTCAGCTTATATCCTTTGTTTCAATGATAATTCTCTGTGTTATTGCTGCATTGGCAGCTGATGGCATGAAAAGCTATGTTAGCGGGGAAATCCTTAACGTATTTGTTATCGCGCTGCTTTTGTGCGCTCTGGGAATTGTAAGACACCTTTTGGGAGTAGTGTTCTTTTCCGCCAGGATGGTTTCCGGACTTCCGATTATACATGGATTGGATAAGATAATGGGAATTGCTTTCGGAATATTGGAAACGGTTTTGATTCTTTGGACAATTTACATATTTACAATGATTATGGATTTAGGCGCCATGGATTCAATGTTTAAAGCGTCTGTTTCAGGGAATCAGGTGCTTGAATGGCTTTACAGGCACAATTACCTTGCTTATCTGATTGAGAACATTATTTCTATACAATAAAACATACAGAAAAAAGTTGCAGAAAAAATTAAAAAACATATTGACAATCAGTTTGGCTGTGTGGTATTATGATTTTCGCTCGCTGATGACTTAAAACCATCGAAGAGTTAAAAAAAATAAAAAAGCTGTTGACAAAGACTGCGGCACATGAT
>JAJQGF010000165.1 GCA_021200695.1 Lachnospiraceae bacterium | reverse complement strand
CCTCAGCAATAAACATTGAAATATCTTCTGTCATATAGAGGCTCTTGCCCCCCCTATCTACCATTTTAGCGAATTCCGCTAGACCATATCGGATACCTTCGCCGTCTAGTTGATAAAAATACTTTTTGTTTTTTGTCGGATCCTCATAACGAGTTTCAAAATAATCTGTTTTCCACCAAGGTGCTGGCACATACACATAGCCTTCCGTACCAGATATTATTAGCTCTCCTTCAGACTTTACACCATTTCCGACCTTTATAGACGCAACGGCCTTTGGATAGACAAATGTTACTTTAGTAAAAGAATCGAATCTCTCTTTTGAATCTAAAAAACAAGAGGAGAATCTAATATCCTTATACTCAGCTCCTAACAATTCAAATATTGGAAGCAATGCAGTTGGACCCCAAGCTGTTATACTATTCCAATGCTTTGCTAATTGAACTTCATCTTCGGGATTAATAACCCGCAAACTAGTACATACAACGTCTACAGAAACGACTCGTCCAATTTTTCCGCCTTTGACCAACAATACTAACCTATTAAATGCAGTTGAGAATGCTGTTCGTAATGATTCCAATAAAACACATTTATTCTCACGAGCAATATCATATAACTCTCGACATTCATCAACACAAAGAGCTAAGGGAGACTCGCAGAACACATGCTTTCCCTGCATTAGTGCCATTTTGGTTAAATCGTAATGCCTTTGAGGAACTGAATGTATGTACACAGCATCAGATGCTTCAAGCAATTTCTCATAGTCGCTCGTCACTAAAGGAAGCGATTTTAGCAGTTCAGAAAAGTCATTATCATCAACGCAGCAAACTCCTGACAGCTGTATTCCATTCACATACAGCGATTCGGCAGACACTTTATTCAAATATGAAGAATCACCCACCAAGCCAATAGAGAGCAGCCGTCTCTGAGAACGAATTATGCTACTAGACACTCCCTGGGTTCTGTCAAGATAAACGACATTGCAGTATTCTTTCAAATAGTCAAAATACCCTACCCAATCCGACCCAACTGCGAAAATATCTACGTCCATTCTTCTTATATCGTCTATTTTCTGTCCCTCATACTCCTCTACAATGACTTCATCAGCTAGACCTATAGCACGGACAGCCTCTAAACGCTCATTAAGTGACTGTTGTATATTAAATTTCCCTCTGGTCTTATCATAATCGTCAGATGTAACTCCAACAATTAAATAGTCCCCTAGAGCTTTAGCTCGTTCAAGTAAACGGATGTGACCATAGTGCAGAAGGTCATATGTTCCATAAGTTATTACTTTTATCATAATCGTTCCTATTCAAATTTTTATATCATTTTTTTAATTCATCCTAAATTGTATTGCTTTATTTTAGGATGCCCCTTCTAACCAAATCATGAAGTGCATCAATAAGCACCTGATTATCTTCCCTTGTAAGACAACCAATATGTCCAACACGGAATACCTTATCTTTTAGCTCTCCACCATTTGGGCATACCCAAATTCCATACTCATCTTTAAGGGTCAAAAAGATATCATTCGCCGAGCAATTCCTTGTCGCCAGCGGTGTCATCCCATTAGACATAGATTCTGAACAAATGTCCAGCGGAAGGTCTTTAATGCCTGCACGAAAATGATTGGCAAGATTTGCTATCTTATTCCGCTCTTCCTCGACTCCGCCGATGGTGTCAATCTCTTTCAGCCTCTGATTAATCTGGAGCAATATTCCCACAGCCGGTGTAAACGGGGTCTGACCACGCTCCATATTTTTGAGAGCATCTTTTAAGTCAAAATACATCGATTTCACACTGTTAGATTCAACACGTTTAACAGCATCACCGGACAACACAATTACCGAAACACCCGGCGGACATGCCAAGGCTTTCTGTGATCCTGTTATCATCACACTAGCTGCAAGCTGCTCCATATTAAAATCGTCAGCAAGAAATGAGCTTATTGCATCGACCACAAGGAACAAGTTTTCCGCCTTGCAGAACTGGGCAATCATTTCAGGGTTATAGTGAACTCCAGTCGACGTCTCGTGGATATTTACAAGAAATCCTGTGTAGCCACAGCCTCTATACTCATTCAGCATCTCTGCTGTGAGATTTTTTCCTGTTTCAAGCTTAATCTCTGTATACGGGACTTCATGGATTCTGCAAATTTCAGCAAACCTGTGGCCGAAGCTACCACCATTCACAACAAGAACCTTATCTTTCTCAGTAAAAACATTCATGACCGTTGCTTCCATAGATGCGGTTCCTGAGCCTGTAATAAAGACAACTCTTGAATCATCCGATGCTTTTGCAAACTTCTTGACAAGCCGTTCATTTTCCAGCATTACCTCCGAAAACTCCGAAGTTCTGAAATACGGCACTTGCTCCGCACCTATAGCACGAACTGCGTCGCTAGACTGCACTGGTCCTACCGTGAAATTAATCATGATGTAATTTCTCCTTACTTTTACTATTTTAACTATAATTTAAATTCCAGATATAAGGGATACTTTCTATTTTCCTTTTGAGGGACAAGCATATAGTCTCCATATTTATCTTTAAGATAACTTTTGTAATTACCTGGCAAATATACACTTCTACCCTCAAACAAAGCTATTTCCTCTTTAAAGAAATCTTCTCTTTGATAAATATTACCGAAAAAATATCCCAAATCATCAGATGGTATTGTTATGTACCTTGATTTTGAATTCTTACAAAAGCCGTAACATGTATCAACAAGTTTAGCAACCTGAGACACACTAAAAGCAGATAAAAGTTTTCCGATAATTTTCTTAAATTTGAATAAGTATAATTCTTTTTTACTATTACCACATAACATGATATAAATATCCTGTTTATCGTATGCTCTACGGCATGAAAGTAAGAATCCAGCCATAAGACAACATAATCCATGGACATATCGAAATGGTTTAAAATTGTAAGTGTTTTCTATCATATAAATATCGATAAACACACCACATTCAGAAAGATCAGTTTCAAGGATTGTCCGATAGGTAGTATCTTTTTTTCTTAATTTAGTAAGTACTCGTCCATAATTATCAATCTTAGATGGATTGATAAGAGTATATTTT
>JAJQGF010000218.1 GCA_021200695.1 Lachnospiraceae bacterium | reverse complement strand
GCAGGAGGCTACAGTAGCAAAGGCGCAGCTTAAGCAGGAGCAGGAGGAGTTAAAAAAGCTTCAGGCGGCAGCAGCAACTTCCATAGCGGGCACAACGGCGGCAGCTACGGGAACCTACACCACTACGGATTATACCTCTATTATAGAAAATGCGTCAGGAAGCGATATGGGAAAGAGGGTGGCAAAATATGCCTGTCAGTTTATCGGCAATCCATATGTTTCGGGTGGAACAAGTCTTACCAACGGTGCGGACTGTTCGGGCTTTACATATGCCGTATACAAGGATTTCGGTTACAGCCTTCCCAGAACCTCATATGAGCAGAGAAGTGCGGGAACAGGGGTCAGCTATTCTGAAGCACAGCCGGGAGACCTTATCTGTTATGACGGACATGTGGCGCTTTATATTGGCGGAGGCCTTATCGTACATGCCAGCACGGCAAGAACCGGAATAAAAGTAAGCAATGCAAATTATAGGGAAATTCTCGCTGTGCGGCGCATAGTGTGAGAAGATTATGCCATATACCGGGAACCCGATTGGACAGAGATAATAACGCGGGATTGGAATATCCCCCCAAAATTACACATACAATGTAAAAACGATTTCTGGGGGATTCCTTTTGAAAGATTATATTGAAGAGCGGGCTGTAAACATCGCAAATTATATTATTGAAAGCAATGCCACGGTCAGGCAGGCAGCAAAAGCATTTGGAGTCAGTAAAAGCACGGTACATAAAGATTGCGCAGACAGACTTATAGCGATTAATCCCGCACTTGCGAAGGAAGTAAGGAAGGTGCTGGATGTTAATAAGGCGGAGCGTCATATACGCGGAGGACTTGCCACAAAGGAAAAATATCTTCATAAACATCAGCTGGAGGAATGTTAGATAAAACATAAAAGCACGGTACAGGCTGTTGCCTGCCGTGCTTTTATTTAATTATGCAGAAGCCCGGGTACGATAAAGAAAGCCTTTGTTTGATTTCACATTTTTGATGCAAAATATAGGTGGAAGGAAAGAAAGCTTCGTGTTAGAATGAATTAAAAATGCGGGGCTGCATATGGATATGAAGGATGAAAGAAATAAAAAAATAAGTGCGCTTGCCGGAGATATTCTGGGACTTGTCCATGATGATATTCTTGTACATCTTCGCTTTTTTGATGTCGCACTGATGAAGCTTGAACTCAGGGAGAGTAAGGACTCATTGTGCATGGCGACAGACGGCCGGAATATATATTACAATCCTGTGTATATACTCAGGCTTTATAAGAGCGCACCGGAGCTTGTTGAGAGAACGTATCTGCATATTGTGCTGCACTGTATCTTTTCACATAATTTTCAGTATAATAGGCTTGACGGTGAGCTGTGGGATATGGCGGCGGACATTGCCGTGGAAAATGTTATTATAGGAATGAAGCTGTCAGGCGCAGCGCTTGAGTCAGATTATGACGCTGAGAGAAGGCTCAGAGTGCTTAAGGAGGCTTCAGGAGAGCTGACAGCTGAAAGAATATATAAATATTTTAGAAATAATCCACCCACTGAAGGAGAGAAGGACGAGCTTAAAGCGTTATTTTACAGAGATGTCCATACACTTTGGAAGCCCGCGGAGCAGACGGAGATAACTGCAGAACAGTGGAGGAAGCTCAGCGAGCGGATTAAGGCTGATTTAAAGTCATTTACAAGGGCTAAAGCGGGGGCAGATACTCTGGAGAGAAACCTTGAGGAGGCGACAAGGGAACGCTATGATTATGCCGGAATATTGAGAAAATTTGCCGTTATGGGAGAGAACATTAAGGTAAATGACGATGAATTTGATTATGTATATTATACCTATGGACTTGTTCATTACGGTAATCTGCCACTTATAGAGCCGCTGGAGTATAAGGAGGAAAATAAGGTAAGAGAGTTTGTTATTGCGATTGATACCTCTGCCTCCTGCAGGGGACAGGTGGTAAAAGCCTTTCTGCAAAAGACCTACTCCATACTGAAAACGAGTGAGAGCTTTTTTAATAAAATAAATGTGCATATTATACAGTGTGATACAGAGGTACAGAACGATACGAAAATTACATGTGACGAGGACTTTGAAAGATTTATTAAGCATGGCAGGCTCACAGGCTTTGGCGCAACGGATTTCAGACCTGTTTTTTCATATGTAGAAAGGCTTAGGGCTGAAGGAGAGTTTGAGAGGCTAAGGGGACTTATATATTTTACGGACGGTTATGGAATATATCCTGAGAAAATGCCTGACTATGATGTGATTTTTGCATTTTTAAATGAGGATGAAAACA
This sequence comes from Lachnospiraceae bacterium, assembly GCA_021200695.1. GTDB lineage: Bacteria > Bacillota > Clostridia > Lachnospirales > Lachnospiraceae > Acetatifactor. The sequence goes on along the minus strand of JAJQGF010000218.1, from coordinate 795 downwards.
GGGCGCCTGTTCCGCCGTGGAGTATGAAGGTGATAATTGAGGAGGAAGAGTGAGGGACTGATATATGAACATTAAGGAAGCAAAGGAATATATTAAGACTTCTGTCAGACTGTATCTTAAAAAGAATGAGTTTGGAGAATACCGTATTCCGGTTGTAAGACAGCGTCCTATATTCATGCTGGGAGCGCCGGGAATAGGCAAGACGGCCATAATGGAGCAGATTGCGCAGGAGCTTGGAATAGCATTGGTGTCGTATTCAATGACACACCATACGAGACAGTCGGCGCTGGGGCTGCCCTTTATTATAAAAAAGAACTACGGCGGCTGTGAATACAGTGTATCTGAATATACAATGAGCGAAATTATTGCGTCAATTTATGACACGATGGAATTGAGCGGAATAAGGGAGGGAATCCTTTTTCTGGACGAGATAAACTGCGTTTCTGAGACGCTTGCGCCTTCCATGCTTCAGTTTCTGCAATACAAAACATTTGGGCGTCATAAGGTTCCTGAGGGCTGGATTATAGTGACTGCAGGCAATCCGCCTGAATACAATAAATCTGTTCGTGAATTTGATGTTGTGACAATGGACAGATTAAAGCTGCTGTATATTGAACCGGATTTAAAGGTATGGAAGGAATATGCTTCCGAAAACAGGCTTCACGGCGCTGTGATAAATTACCTTGAAATAAAAAAGGAACATTTCTATTGTATGGAGACGACCACAAGGGGAAGAAGCTATGTGACAGCAAGAGGCTGGGAGGATTTGTCACAGATACTGTATATGTATGAGGA
>JAJQGF010000068.1 GCA_021200695.1 Lachnospiraceae bacterium | reverse complement strand
GTATATACTGCTTTCTCTGTTCGCTATCAGAAAAGTCGACCTCGTCCCCCGCATATATAAGCCGGTCCCACTCCTCCTTAGCAGGCTCCTCCGATTTCTTTTTCCAACGAAACAATTTTTTTAAAAATCCCATGCTTCTCCTCTATTAACACTATTCTCCGACACAATCCCTGTAATTATCCTTAAGCGCCTGCGTCAGCCTGTCATTTTCATCATAATATTTCTGTTTATCGTTTCCCATTCTCATTTCCCTGCGCATGGCAAGCCTTTGATAATCCGCCTGCTTCTCCCACTCTCTCTTAATCCTCTCCATGCTTTTTTCAAGCTGGAGTGTGGCCGTATAGCCCTCCGTAAGCTCAGAGGCAAATGAGATATACCCGCTCTCACTCAGCCCCATTCTCATCGCTGCAAGATATGCCACATACTCCTCCCGGCCTCCGCAGGTCTCGTAGCTTTTGAGAAAGCATGCCGCCGCGCGCTCATACTGCATCATTCCGGCCAGAGCTGTACCCTTATTGTGAAGTATCGCAGCCTTCACTCCCGGTGCGGGCAGCTCAGCAGTGCTTCCCGAAGCCTCCTCCCATTTTTCCAAAAGTGCATCGTAGCCTCTTACCGCAGATGTATACTTTTTATTGATTAAGAGATAATCTATCTTTTCCTTACGCTTCTCTATACTGCTCAGACCCGCGTTTTTTTTCAGCAGCATTGATATGCTTTTTACCGTTGATGCATCAAAAAGCCCCGTATATTCAAGAATAAGTGTGACAAAGGCGCTTAATGAGCCCTGCCTGTGTACCATGGGATAAAGCTGCCTCGCCAGCTCCTTCAGATTACATCGGTTTGCAATCCACTCCACAAGCTCATCCCTCATAAGCCCTGAATCAAGCAGGAATGCATTGTCCTTAATGCAGAATGCAAGCTCCTCTATACAGTACACCGGAATTTCAATGCCCGCAATATAATACGGAGTTGTAGTATAATCACCAATACTTAAAGCTGCACGCATCACACTAAACCTCCATGTCCTCTCTCCAGACGCGATGTGTGGCCGCACGCATCGCGCCAAGTCCCATATCCTCGAGCTCCACCGTAAGCCTTTCCGGGGTGCTCATACTAAAGCCCGCATGAAGTCTGGCCGGTCCGTCAGGCAGCTCCTCAAGAATAATCCTCGCAATCCTGTTGCCCTTTCCCACAAGTGAAGATATGTATATTTCAAGACTGTTCCCATCCTGAATATAGAAATCAAAGCTTTTTTCTGCCTCGAACCAATTAATTCCCGCATCAAGGATTGAATAATAAATCTCCTCTCCCTGTCTGAAAAGCTTCATGCGTATATTGGATTTGAGCTTGTCCCTCCCCATAAAGACATGGGTTTTTCCCATATCGCCGGGCTTTATCCTCTCCAGCACTCCAAAGCAGGCGCCTTTGCTGTACAGGTTACTGCCCTGAAATACTCTCCTTCCCCTGCACAGATACCTCAGGGACTGTTTCATCCATTCACCGGTAAATTCCTCTCCTATAAGATAAACAACGGAAAACTGTCTTTCTTCACAATTTTCCCCGCATATGGCAAGAAACTCCCTGTCCATCCTGACAAGCTCTGCCGGAATGCTGTCCTCACCTCCGGCAGGAGTATATACCTCAAAGGGATACTCCTCCTCGTCTATATGTACAACCGCAGGTACTGTATGCCTGTTTAAATCCAACCGGCAGGTCTTTACATGCCCTGAGGCATATTCCATTAAAAGCGCACCCGCACTCCACAGCTCCTCCGGCTGATACAGCATATAATTATAAAAGCTTTCCTCATAGCCCTGAATAAATATTCTGTCTGTCTTTAGCTTAAGACCCTGAACCGCCTGACTCAGCGCCTCAGCCCTCCCATTCCCGGGATTTCTGCAGGTTACTGCAAGAGCATATATCCTGTCTGAAGGCTGTGCCTGCGACAAAAGCCCGATGCTTCTCTTCATAAACAGCGTCAGAAGAGCTGTCGGCTCTATCTGCACTCCCTCCACACGAACTGGCTCTCCGTCCACTGCAAGAGACAACAGATTTTTAAACAGAATTCCTCCTTCGCCTGCGTGTATTTTTAAAGCGTCTCTGCCAAAAAACCATTGGTTTACACCCTCCCTCTTCAGGAGGACGACCGGTATATTAAAATTCTCCGCACCCGTAGTCATTGAAAGGGTTTCCACATTATTCTCCGAATTATTTACGCAATAGCTTATCTGCATATATTCATCGGAAATATCAATGCCGACAATAAGCTTCTCACCGCCTATTAATTTAAACATATATCGCCTCCATGACTTATCACTCTAATTTGAACAGCTCACTGTTAAAATACTCTCTGCGGAAATACTCCTCAAGCAGCCTGTCAAGGGTATCATAATCCTGCATTGTATTGCTTATTACCATATCGTTTATAAGTCCGTATCTGCTCATGGCTGTATCATCAGAAAAATCATTTTTCTGTAATGTGCCGCTCTCCGTAAGCCGTTCCTCACCGTCCTTCTCCTCCATGATATAATATTGCAGCTTCTCTCCAAAGAACAGAATGAATTCCTTAAAGCATACTCCCCCGAACACCTCTCTCATATACTCTGAAAGATACTCTCCCGCATCTCCGTTTTCACGCACCATGACATAATGAATACGCGCCCTTGCGCCGGGACTTGCACGATACTCAATAATGGTCTTGTCATCCATATCATGCAAAAGCTCCTTAAATTCGGGGTACTCATTAAAAAACCCAAGATGTATCTTCTCCGCAAGCATCTCCTTGAGCAATAATTCCACGGTCTTAAGTATGTCCGCATTTCTCTCAGCGGCATTTTCAGCATAGTATTTAAGATATGCAAGCCTGCAGATTCTCTGCACTTCACCGCCGCGCATATAAATATTGCGGATTTCCTCAAACACTGAGCCCTCAGTGATGCGCTCCTTTACAAAATAATCATATGAGCAGCTTGCAAGAAATGCCTCTTCAACCTCCTCCTTTGCACCCTGAGAGATATAATATTTGAAAATTTCATGCTTTTCGCCGACAAATGCCCCCGTATATATCATCTGGACAAGCATCCTCTCAC
>JAJQGF010000245.1 GCA_021200695.1 Lachnospiraceae bacterium | reverse complement strand
CTTTATTACTCCCCCAAAATATTCCTTCTGACATATTTACGCTTCGCCGGACTGATTGATAAAATTGTGCCATCTGCCATTTCCACATCTTTATATGCGTAACGCAGCACATGCTCTTTGTTTATTACATACGATTGGTGTATTAAAACAAAATTTTTATTAAGATTGTTTAAAGCATCCTCCAGCCTGCCATAATACTCATAAGTTCCTTTTAAAGTCACTAATTTTATTTTTCTTCCTTCGCTTATTAAATAAACAATATCTCCCATATATAAATAATAATATTCTCTGCCCTTCTTAAATTCAAACTTTACATCCTTCTTTTTTATTAGCTTTACTGCCATTTCCATGACATCATCTATCTGTTCCGACGAAAAGGGTTTAACCAGAAAATCCAATGGCTGCGTTTTAAACAGCTGTCGCGCATAGATGCTTCTTCCGATATATATATAATCTGCATTTCGGTATTGTCAAGCTGCTTTCTAATATAACTGCCAACTTCTATTCCCGTCATTCCAAACAGCTCTATATCCAGAAACAAGATATCCAAATGACCGCCCTGAACCAGATAATCCCTCAGGCTTTCCCCTGCATACCATTTTTTAATATTTATATCAAGCTTCATCCTCAATGCAAATTTTAAAAGCGTATCTTCAATAAATGCACAGATATTTTCGCCATCGTCGCAAATTCCAATATTATACATAGCACACCCCCAAAATACAATAAAACAGAGTCAAATCTAATACATGCTTTACATGGATACAGGCTTTAACTCTGTTTTGAACATTACAAAATTTATAAATTATGACTTGGTATTCTGCTTCTATGGTTTTTCGTAATAAAAAGATTTTTTTCTCTCAAATCCTACATCCTTGTAGTTTATAATCTGCTCTGTGCTTCCTATAAACAGTATCCCTCCTCTTGCAAGTGACTTACAAAACTTGCGGAAAATTTCATCCTTTGCCTCTTCGGTAAAATAAATCAGCACGTTCCTGCAGACAATCATATTGTATTCAACGGGGTATGTATCTTTTAGCAGGTTATGCTCTTTAAATTCAACTCTCTGTTTAATCTCATCTGATATCTTATATGACGGACCAATCTGCGTAAAATATTTATCCTTAAGCTCCTTTGGCACAGCCGCAATACTTTTTTCTGCATAAACTCCAACCTTAGCTTTGGCAATAACCTGTTTGTCAAGGTCGGTCGCAAATATCTTTATCTGATTAAGCGGTATATGTCTTGAAAGAGCCATGACCAATGAATATGGCTCATCTCCCGTAGAGCATGCTGCACTCCATATTTTTAAGTTCCTGCCAAATTTATTTATCAGCTCAGGTATTATTGTTTTGTCTAAAATCTCCCATTGGTCAGGATTTCTATAGAATTCAGAAACATTAATTGTAATATAATTTATAAATTCATCATATAGGGTCTGATTTGTGTGAAGCGCATGTATGTATTTATCATACCCGACAATTTTGTTCTTCGCTATCAGTGTGTCAATTCTGCGCTTCATCTGCTTTTCTTTATAGCTGTTCAAATCTATTGTTGTAAGAGATAATATTTCTTTTTTGAAGTATTCATAATCATAGTTCATTAAGCAATAATCCCCCATTTTCTAAAAAAAGAGGTTCAACCATGCAGTCAAACCTCTTTCGTTCAATATCACCCTTAATTCTCATTATCCTCTGCTGCAATCACTGCATCTATGTCAACAGATACGGCATCGGCATCCTCCTCCGACTCCTCCTTTGACTCTGAAGCCGTGAGTGCTTTAATGCTGAGAGATATCTTCTTATCGGTCTCATTGAAGTCAACAACCCTTGCTGTTATCTCCTGTCCGGTGCTCAATGCATCAGAAGGCTTTTCTATATGCTCCTTTGCAATCTGTGAGACATGAAGCAGCGCGTCGACACCGGGCTCAAGCTCTACAAAAGCGCCGAAGTCAGTCATTCTTGCAACTTTGCCGGTAACTACATTTCCCACTGCATACTTGCTTGCAGCATCCTTCCACGGATTTGCATCGTCAAATTTAAGGGAAAGTGCAATTTTGTTCCCGTTAATCTCCTTGATAAGAACATTAAGCTTGTCCCCAACCTTGAATACCTTCTTGGGATGCTCAACTCGTCCCCATGACATTTCTGATATGTGCAAAAGTCCATCCGCACCGCCGAGGTCTATAAACGCGCCGAAATCCATAACATTCTTTACGGTTCCCTCTACGACATCTCCCTCCTTAATCCTCTCAAAAAGCTCCTTCTGAAGCTCTGCCTTTTTAGCAACAAGAAGCTGTCTGCGGTCTCCGATATATCTTCTTCTTTTGGGATTATATTCACTTATAACAAACTCAATCTCCTGTCCAGCATATTTTGACAGATCCTTTTCATAGGTATCCGACACAAGCCTTACCGGAATAAATATCCTTACCTCGTCAACAATTACACTTAAGCCCCCATCAAGAACCTGTGCGACGGTTGCCCTGAGAACCTCTTTATTATTGTATGCCTCTTCAATTCTCTTATTTCCTCTGTCAGCTGCAAGTCTCTTGTAAGTGAGAAGCACCTGACCCTCACCGTCATTTACCTTGAGAATCTTAACCTCCATTGTGTCACCCGGTTTTGCAACCATTGTAAGGTCAACGCTTGAATCGTTGGTATATTCGTTCTTTGTAAGAATACCGTCCGACTTGTATCCGATGTTGAGAATGATTTCCTCTGGTTTAACATCGATAACTGTGCCTTCGACTACCTCTCCTGCATGTATTGTCTTTAATGATTCTTCCAACATTTGTTCAAAAGTTAATTCTGACATAATTTTGAACCTCCTCGATTAATTTATTGGGGGTGGAAGCCCCCGCAGTAATACCCACCAGTCGAACAGCTTTAGGTAGCTCTAAATGCAAGTCATCCAGTGTCTGTATAAAATAGGTTTCCGCACATTCCGCCCTGCATATATCATACAGCTTTCTTGTGTTGGAACTGTGTCTGCCTCCTATTACAATCATTACGTCAGCCTCCGCTGCAATAGCCTTTGCTGACCGCTGTCTTTCCTCCGTTGCGTTACAGATAGTATTAACAACACTATCATTGTAAC
>JAJQGF010000015.1 GCA_021200695.1 Lachnospiraceae bacterium | reverse complement strand
CACTGGCAGAATCTGATTTACTTACAAAAAATCCTGCTGATTATCCATACGCAAAAAGCTTTTATATTGGTTTATTAAATAGCAGTAAAACTGTTGAATTAGCGGAGTTTGTCATTAGAGAGTATAAAGACACATATTTAAGATTTGATTCGGGCATTGGAGCTGGCAGGCGTGAGGATATGACAGAATACTGTCGTTTTATAAATAATAAGATAAGATTTTCCCAATGGAGGAGCTGCTTTATGAATATTGGCCGTGTTAATGAATTTAAGAAGTATTGTGCTGAGAGAGGCTTTAATTATAGTGACGAGTTGATTAGAAGATTTGTTCTGTCATTAGAATCAAAACCATTTTTGCTTTTGACAGGCATAAGTGGCTCGGGAAAAACAAAAATAGCTGAATTATGGATTAGTTTTCTGGAGGAAAAGGACGAGGCGGTAGGATTGCAAATAGCTGTTGGAAGCAATTGGACCGATAACAAGAAGCTGTTAGGATTTAAAAATATTTTGCTTGAAGAAAATGAATCATATCAGGAAACTCAGCTTGTGAAGCTGATTAAAGAAGCAAATGCTACACCCGATAAGGATTATATTGTTATTCTTGATGAAATGAACTTATCAAGGGTTGAAATGTATTTTGCGGACTTTTTATCTGCATTGGAATCAATGAATCATCTTATTTTATTACCTGACAATAAAAGTATTGTCTGGTCTGATAATTTGAAAATTATAGGAACCGTTAATGTTGATGAATCAACATATATGTTTTCTCCAAAGGTGTTAGACAGAGCAAATGTAATTGAAATGAATGGCGTTTCGCCGGAAACATATATTAATGGTGTCATTGAAAGCGATGAAAAGATATACAAGCTGATAAAAGATGAAGGTTGGTTTAAAAAATATGTAGAGATATTGGAAAGCTTATATAATGCACTCAATGGAGAATTTGCATACAGAGTGATTGATGAAATGACCAGATATATTTCAATTAACTGTAAGATGTATGGCAGTGACGGCATTAATATGTATCTTGATGAACAAATATGTCAGAAGGTAATGCCCAAATTGCATGGCTCAAAGGCACAATTAAAGCCTAAGCTTGATAAGCTGGAAGAGCTTTTTAAAGGCGAGGATTATCCATTGGTTGCAAGTAAGCTGAAGAAAATTCAAGAGGATATCAAAAAAGGATACGCTTCATTTATAGGAGATTAGCAGATGAATTGCTATATTAAATCATTAGAATGGATTTGTGATGGTACATCTATCTTAAAATTGGAATCTATAGATGCATATTTGCGTGATTTGATGTCTACCGAGCGAATTATGACCGATTCAGGATGGATTGAAATCAGTATAGTTGAGGAAAGCGATATTCAATATGAGCAGGAAAATAATAGAATTATTTTATCAGATAACACCAATTATTGGATAACATATAACGAGGAAAGTAATAACATAGATACTATGTCTTTATCGGAGGTCTTGGTAAAAAATCTGGATGGTAAGGGAATGCTCAACAGCAGAAATTATGTAGGAATCCTTGATGTAGGAATAAAGGATTTTGAAATTATTGTAAAAAGCAGAAAATTGAACTATGAGAGGGATTTCGATTTTTTGCGTGAAAGTATATCAGAGTTTTGTGATGACCTTTTAAGCAGAAGCAGTTCCTATTTTGCTGAACATTTTGAAAAATCAGATAAGTATGTGGCGGACAAGATAAACTATGCAGATATAGCATATTTAAAAAATAAGTTAAGTCCGGATAACTTTCCTGCATGGGTGGATTACTTTATACATCACGCAGAGCATAAATATGTTGAAGAGGAGCAGAATAAAAGTATTTCAGATATAGATGAAATTATTCCTGAAGCGTATATGGATGCTTTGTCAGGTAATCAATTAGTTCAAACGGAAAGAGTGAGAGGGCGAGCCGGACAATTAGGACGGGCACCGCAGTTTATAAGGTCATCAGAGTATAGGGTTACATATGATACAAATGAGAACCGCTTTGTAAAATTTTTTGTGGTTTTTTTAAAAAATTATTTGCAGGACGTTTTAAACGACATAGATGAAAAAAACGTAAAATTACACAGAGAAGTTGAGAAGATGTTGCAAATAGTATCTGAGAAACTTGAAAATCCATATTGGAAAAATATTTCCAATATGGAAAATCTTCCATTTAATTCTCAGGTGTTACAGAAAAAATATCCATATAATTTGTTCTTTCAGATGTATACGGACTTCTCTATGAAAGCAAAGGTAAGCTTGGGACAATTGGACCAAAGCTTTATAGTAGGACAAAAGGATACCCCTGCCTTATATCAATATTGGGTATTTATAATGTTATTTAAGTTTTTGTTAAAAAAATACGATGAGAGGTATGTGGCGTCAGATTGGATTTTTTACGATAAAAACGGATTGACATTTACTTTAAAAGAGGGAAGAAAAAGCTATGCACGATTTGTGATAGATGATGATACGCATATGGAACTTATTTACAACAAAACATATAGTCGCGAACATGTAATTAGAGATGGAAGGTCGTATTCACACGAATTAAAGCCCGATATTTCTCTGGAGCTCTTTAAAGGTGAAGATTTGGTAGCGATAATGCATTTGGATGCAAAATATAAATTGCCTTTTAATGGTTCAGATAATTCAGATGATATAAACAAAATGCATGCTTATAAAGATGGTATTTTGGGCACCGTAGGTGCCTTTGCAATTTGTCTGGCTGACAGACCGATTATATATCATGAAGAGGAAAAAGGTTGGGGAGCAGATGGAGTATATCCTGCAGTTGGCGTATGTCCATTGAACCTGAATCCGGAAACCCTGAATCAGGAATTAGGTTATATCTACAGCCTTGTTGATGAGTTTTCAAGAATAGATGCAGATAATTCTGCAAGGCGTTATTCGAAAGACAATCCCCAAAAATATTATGCTTTGTGTCGGGAATTGATGAAAGTAAAGGAGTAATAAACTCATGTATAATTTTATAGATTTGTTTTGTGGCGCCGGTGGATTTTCTACAGGACTGGAAATGGCGGGATTTAATTGTATAGGAGGGATTGAGTTAAATGAAACAATAGCAAAAACACATGCTCTTAATCATAAGAATTCAAAGACAATATATGGTGATATAAGAGAAATTCCACCGGAAGAATATGCGAGGCAGCTTGGAGTAAATCACGTGGATGTAATTATAGGCGGACCGCCATGCCCCACTTTTTCCACGATTGGAGACGCTAAGATTAGGTCGGTAACTGGTAAACCTACGTCAGAAGACCCAAGAAATGAATTGTTTTTAGATTATCTTAAATATGTGGACTACTTTCGTCCTGAGATTTTTGTTATAGAGAATGTGCCTAATTTTATCACTAAATATAAAGGCAAAATTTTTAATACGGCAGTAGAAATAATAGAGAGTATTGGAAAAGATGAAAATAATGGCGAAGGAATTTATGTAGTAGAAAGGCCGGTACAGGTTTTAAATGCGGTTTATTATGGAGTACCTCAGATACGAAAGAGAATGATGCTTGTTGCACATAAAAAAACAGGTGTATCATTCGAGTACCCAAAGCAAACGCATTATTACGACCAGGAGGATGAGGAAGCAAAAAAATTGAAACCATTTGTTACCGTAGGTGATGCTATTGGTGATTTACCTAAAATTACGGATAATTGGAGAATTTCAGAAGTTGAATATTCTAAGAATGAAAATCTTACAGAATACCAAAAAATCTGCAGGAAAAATAATCCTGAAAAAACAATAAAAAATAATATATGCAGGATGTCAAACAGCAGGGCAAAAAGAGTGTTCCCGCATATGGCACAGGGCAGCATTTATATGGACTTGCCGCCGGAAATACGTCAGATTTTACCGTTTAGAGAAGATATTTTCAAGGACCGTTTAAAACGGTTGATGGAGAATCAACCCTCTTGGACTGTATTAGCGCATATAGGTATGGATGGATATATGTATATTCATCCAACGGAAAATAGAACTCTTTCTGTAAGAGAAGCCGCTCGAATTCAATCATTTCCAGATGAATTCGAATTTATAGGGAATCAGCAGGATACATATGTACAGGTTGGAAATGCAGTACCTCCGCTGTTAGGTAAGAAAGTTGGAGAAGAGGTTATGAATTATTTAGAAAAGTGCAGAAAATACTAATTCACCACAATCTTCTTCTTTTTATAATGTATATCAGGAACGACAGTACCGATATGCCGGCGGTCAGTCCCACGGAAATCTAAAATATTGGTGATGTTGGTTCTGTACTGCTTGTACCGAGCAGTGTTTTGGCAGCCCTTCGGGAATAGCGGAAACGGCAAGGGATACAGCTGTCATAAATATTTCCGGCACAGGAATACCGTTTGCCAGACCGACAACAAAGGAAATAATTGCCGCCGCAATAAGAATGAGAATCATCGCATCCTTAAACTGTTCGGAAAAACGCTGTAAGGTGGTCTTTTTCTCGCGGAGTTTATTTTCTCCGTAGCCTTTCTTTCGCTTTAGAACCTCCGCAGAGCTAAGTCCGTGTTTAGTGTTGGTACTAAGCTCGTTTATAAGGTCATCGGCTTTTAGTTTGTAAGGTACCGAGGTGCATTCCTCCATATTTAAAATATATTTCATTATACTTGATTAAGTTTAATCTGTTTAGAAAAAAGTTTATTTTACTCTAAATTTTTTGCGTTTTTTGCCGATAGAATTTTTAGAAACCAGATTTTGTCTCTAAACAGGACAAATGCATAGTGCCGACGGAAAGGCATTACATATTCACACGGAGGTGATTAAAATGGCAATAGAACCATTAGGAAGTGTTATGACTGTTCAGGCAGCAGCAACGGTGCAGAAGCCTGTCACTCAGACGGAGAAAACGGCTGAGGAGTATTCAAATGCCAATGTGCAGACCGCAAATCAGGTAGATAATACTACCGCTGTTGTTGAGAATGCAGAGGAAAAGGGCAAGAATGATACTGACAGTCAGAATTCGGAGCAGCAGGCGGCAAGTAACGAGCAGATTAAGAAGGCGGTTGAACAGCTTAACAAGAAGATATCAAGTCATTCTGAGGCTGTCTACGGAATCCATGAGGAGACTAATCGCGTAACAATCAAGATTGTAGATAAGGATACCAAAAAGGTCATTAAGGAGCTCCCGCCGGAGGAAACTCTTGATATGATAGCTAAGGTATGGGAGATGGCAGGTATTCTTGTAGACGAAAAGAGATAAGCTGAAACAGAAATATTTTACTGTAAGGAGGTAAAGATATGTCAATACGAGTAACCGGTATGGTGTCCGGATTAGATACCGAAAGTATTATCCAGCAGCTTGTGGCAGCTAAGCAGACTAAAATAGACACACAGACTAAGGCGCAGACCAAGCTTAGCTGGAAACAGGAGATATGGAGTGATTTAAGCACCAAGCTCAAGAATCTTCAGCAAAAATATATAAGCAATATGCGTTTTTCAACCGCATATACCAAGAAGACCACTACTGTATCCGACAGCAGTGTTGTAAGCGTTATTACGGGCGATGACGCCGTAGAGGGAGTACAGAGTCTGCAGGTTAACCAGCTTGCAAAGACCGGATATCTCACAGGCGCTAAGCTTGAGGCTGAAGACGGAAGTACACTGACTGCGCTTTCGACTCTGGGGGATTTGGGATTTACGGGCAGCGGAAGCTTTACTGTAAATACAGGAGACACCTCTGTCGATATTGATGTGACGGAGAGTACAACGATTTCGGATGTCCTCACTAAGCTGCAAAGCGCAGGACTGAACGCAAGCTTTGACGAGGGCAATCAGAGATTGTTTGTCAGTTCAAAGAAATCAGGCGCAGATTACGATTTCAGTATTACTGCAAATGATTCGGACGGATTGAGCGCTTTGTCATCGCTTGGACTTTTAGAGGATGTATCACAGAATACGGACAGTGAGACATATAAAAAGTATGCGGAGTATGCACAGTATGTCGGCGCTGATGATGATGAAACTATTGCTAATCTGAAGAGTGCGGGTCTTGTTGACAGCGCGGTCGCAGAGAGCGTGGAAAGCTATCTCAGTAAATACAAGTCCATTCTTTCGGCAAAAACATCATCTCAGGAGACGATAGATGCAATTAACGAAAAATATTCCAGCTCGACGCTTTCGTCTGTGGATGAGTATGAGAGCAGTCTGAGCGAGGCCAATGCTGCGGTTGCTGAGCTTGAGGAAGAGCTTGAAAATGAAGAAGACGAGGAGAAGAAGGCTGAGCTTGAGGAAAAGCTTGCGACTGCAAAAGAAACTGTTACAGAGCTTGAGGAAAAGCTTGCGGATGCACAGACTCTGGAAGATGAAACTGCAAATATAGCTAGCTATGAAAGCCAGCTTGAAGAAATATCAGAATATATAAATGTCACAACCGGAACTGATGAGGATGGAAACACTACATATGAAGTAACGGCAACGGATAAGCTCACTGATGAGGTTGCACAGGAATATCTTGAGAAGGCAAACCTTGCGTATAGTGTAATCAACGGTGAAGTGTCTTCTGAGCTTTACGCTACTAAGGTAAACGGACAGGATGCGGTAATTACCTTAAACGGTGCCGAGTTTACCAGCAATGACAATACATTTGAAATAAATGGTCTTACCTTCACGGCGCTTAACGAGACTGAGGAAGGCAAATCCGTAACAGTTACCACAAGTCAGGATACAGATGGCATCTATGACATGATTAAGGAATTCCTGACAGAGTATAATTCAATAATTAATGAAATGACAGCACTCTATAATGCTGACTCGGCAAGTGGATATGAGCCTTTGACAGATGATGAAAAGGAGTCCATGACTGAGAGCGAGATTGAGAAGTATGAGGAGAAAATAAAGGATGCTCTGCTTCGAAGAGACGAGGATTTGTCTTCAATTACGTCGGCACTTAAAAGCGTTATGTCAAGCGGAATAGAAGTAAACGGTGAGACGCTGTATCTGTTTGACTTTGGAATTGAGACGCTTGGATATTTTTCAGCAGCGGATAATGAGCAGAATGCATACCATATTGATGGAGACCCTGATGACAGCAGTACATCGGGAAATTCCGATAAGCTCAAGAGCATGATAGCGTCCGACCCGGATACGGTGGTTTCTTTCTTTACAAAGCTGGCACAGAATCTCTATTCCACGATGAGTAACCTTTCAAGCTCGGTGGACGGCTACAGGACATATGGCTCCTTCTATAATGACAAGAAGATGCAGTCTGATTATGACGACTACACAACAAAAATTGAAGAGCTTGAGGAAAAGCTTGCTGACTATGAGGATAAGTGGTACGCTAAATTTTCCGCAATGGAAACTGCGCTTGCAAAGATGCAGTCAAACGCAAGTGCAGTAACATCTCTTTTAGGAGGCTGATAAAATGGCATTGCCCAACGCGTATGCGCAGTATAATAATAATAAAATTTTGACCGCTTCACCGGCGGAGCTGACTCTTATGCTGTATGATGGAGCAATCAAATTTTGTAACATAGCAATAAGCGCTGTTGAGAACTCTGATGTTCCCAAGGCACATGAGAATATTATGAAGGTTCAGAAGATTATTGATTATCTCAGACAGACGCTTGATATGAAGTATGCTGTGGCACAGGATTTTGAGAATATTTATTCCTATTTATCAAAACGGCTGGTAGAGGCAAATGTTAAAAAGGATAAGGAGATTCTTGAAGAGGTTAATATGCATCTTCGCTCTGTCCGTGATACGTGGAAAGAGGTAATGCGCATAAACCGTGGGAAAGGAAATAATTAATGGATAATTACCTTAAGATATTAGAGGATTCCCTTCTGAAAAAGATAAAGGTTCTTGATGACATAGCAGAATACAATGAAGAGCAGGGCAGGATTTTTTCTGACGGAAGCGCTGATACGGATAAGTTTGATGAATACATTGCAAAAAAGGAAGAGCTTATCAGCGAGCTGAATCTGCTTGACGAGGGCTTTGAAGCATTGTATGCCAGAATATCCGGGCAGCTTAAAGACAATAGAGCGTTATATTCCAGACAGATAAAGCGTCTTCAGGAGCTTGTGCAGGAGGTCACAGACAAAAGTGTGTCAGTTCAGGCTCAGGAGGCGCGCAATAAAGCCCTGACAGAGGAATATTTTGCGAATGAGCGGCTCAATCTTCGCAGCAGGCGCAAGACGTCAAAGGCTGTATATGATTACTATAAAACAATGAGCAAGGTAAATTCAGTGCAGCCGCAGTTTATGGACAGCAGGCAGTAAAAACAAAAAATTATAAAAAAATTTCAGACAACTATAAAGTTACGAAAAAAGAAGCCGATATACTTAACAAGTAAAGCAAATATAAATTGCTGACTTAGTAAACAGGCGGGATGCTTAATCGAAAACGCGCGATTCGTATAAAAGCAGACTGCACAAACAATCACCAAACGTACGCAGGGAAGCGACGTTAATTTCAAGGAGGAATATATTATGGTAGTACAACACAATTTAACAGCTATGAACTCTAACAGAATGTTAGGACTTACAACGAAGGCACAGGCAAGCTCAACTGAGAAGTTATCTTCAGGATACAAGATTAACCGTGCAGCAGATGATGCAGCAGGTCTTGCAATTTCCGAGAAGATGAGAAGACAGATTAGAGGTCTTACACAGGCTTCCGCAAATGCTGAGGACGGTGTTTCAATGGTACAGACAGCAGAAGGCGCTCTTAATGAAGTACATGATATGCTTCAGCGTATCAATGAACTCGCAGTAAAGGGCGCTAACGGAACTCTTACCTCCAGCGACCGCAGCTATATCGACAGCGAGGTTCAGCAGCTGATGTCTGAGATTAACCGTGTAGCATCAACCACTACTTTCAATGAGGTGAATTTGCTCAGTGGAAGTTGCAGTGTAAACCTTCAGGTTGGCGCAGAGGCTAATCAGATTATCGCATTGAGTATTAAAGGAATGAATTGTTCAGGACTTGGACTTACAGGAAGTGCTAATACAGTATCTTCAAGTAATGCTTTGAATGTGTCTGTAAAGAGTGCTATTAAGGCCTTAAACGAACAGCGTTCAACTCTCGGTGCAGTACAGAACAGACTTGAGCACACGATTAACAACCTTGACAATATTGTAGAGAATACAACAAGTGCTGAGTCTGCTATCCGTGATACTGATATGGCTACAGAGATGGTTACTTACTCTAATTACAATATTCTGGCTCAGGCAGGTCAGGCTATGTTGGCTCAGTCTAATCAGAGTAATCAGGGTGTACTTTCACTTCTTGGTTAATTCTTGTAAGAAAAATGAACACTACCATAAAAGGAACCGGCATAACCGGTTCCTTTTAGATTATGGAGAATTCTTATGAAGGTAAAAAGTATAGAGGATTTGACAATATTTTATTATACCGAGGCAGAGGAGCAGGAGGCTTCATCTGTTAAAAATCGCTGTATTGTTGAGACACAGACTGCATATGTAGCATTTGCAGCAAATTTGATTGCAGGCGAAGAGCTTATAAAATTATATCATAGTGAAGCAGAGAAAAATGAACCTTCGGTGCTTGTAATCTGTCGGGGACGGCATGCAGCTGCTATTGATTATGACGGGGTGTTTGAGCTTGTTGAATACCCGATAGATGCAATGCTTTTTCCAAAGAGACTCATAAAAAGCGCAGGCGCTTATAATGAGAAGCTGGCAGCATTGACAGACCTTGAACTGCTTTGCAGACTGACATGCGAGACAGGTATGTGTGTGTTGGGAGAGTCTGAAGAAGAGACTAATGAAAAAATTACTGTATTAGAGGAGCATGCGTATACTTTAGCATATATTATCCGCCGCCATCTGAACAGTTTACATGCTTTAAAGCTGACAGACAGGGTGTTTCAAAGGTTTTGCGCTTATATGGAAGCAGAGGGGATGTTCTCTGTATTTCAGCGCTGTGTTAATACATTTCTTTCGGATGAGAATACATATAGGAGAATAGCGGCTGCCACCGCACCGTTTGTTGTACTCAGGGGAGATGATACCTGTGGGGGAGTGCTGCAGAGATTTGCGGATGATTTGAGTGAAGCGCTGGCTGAATGCGGACAGGCAGTAATAAAGGTGGATGGAAGCTTTAAGGAATATGAGAGGCTTCAGGGCATGACGCTTAAGGGCATTATCGGCTTTCAGGCGGTTGCATTGGAGGGGAATTTTTATGGCGGCCTGATGGGAACCAAGCTTCAGTTTTGGTTTGATTATCCTCTTCATTTCGACAGAATGCTGAGAAATTTGCCTGAGGATTATTATATTCTGTGTCAGGATAAAAATTATGCTGAGCTGATAAGGGAATATTATCACACTGAAAATGCCATACAGTTTCCGCCGGGGGGAATAGAAAGGGAGCTTATATGTGGGGAACGCCCCTATGATATTGTTTTTATAGGAAGCTTTTTTGAGGACAACGGACGAGAATTGAGGGGTGAAGCAGAAGAGTTTTATAATTATATGCTTGGACATCCTGATATTACCTTTGAACAGGGGATTAAACAGCTTTTTTATAAGGGCGGAGCTGCTGACGAGGCTTCGTTTTTGGAAATGGCTGCACTTCTGAAACCGGCATGCAGAATGATTATAGGGCATTTCAGAAATGCTGTAATTACAACTATTTTGAAGGCAGGATTTACCCTGCATGTATATGGAGAGAGCTGGAGGGGATATAAATGCAGTGACGGGTATAATTTAGTAATACATCCGCAGGTGACGGTGGAGGAGTCGTTGACGGAGCTTTCTAAGGCCAAAATCGGGCTCAATGTTATGAGCTGGCATAAGGCAGGCATGACGGAGAGAGTGGCAAATATTATGCTGTCAGGGGCGGTATGTCTGTCGGAGGAAACGACATATCTGCACGAAAATATGACGGCGGGTGAGGATATTGTGTGCTTTAAGCTTACTGAGCTTGAGCGGCTGCCTGAAATTATTGCTGCCTTACTTGAGTCTTCTGAGGTAAGGGAGCGGATAGCGTCAAATGCGTATCGGACAGCAATGGCTCGACACACATGGCGAAGCAGAGCGGAAGACCTGATTGAACTTGTGGATAAGGCTGACAGAAGAACGCTTAATATATATGTTGCTACTCATGTGAGCTTTAATCCTCCTTCAGATTCCACATATATACCATTGCATGTCGGCAGACATGGGAAGCGGGATCTGGGATATCCTGGAGATGATACCGGAGAAAATATATCTGATTTGAATTTCATGTACGGTGAGTTAACCGGACTGTTCTGGATATGGCAGAATATTGATAATGTAGATTATGTGGGATTGTGCCATTACAGAAGATATTTTATAAGTGAATCAGGAAGAGAAATGAAGAAGCAGGAATATCTTGATCTGCTTAAGGAATATGATGCCATAGTGCCTAAGCATGCGGAATGTGATGAAAGCTACTATGAGCATTTTGCAAGAGCACATAACAGGCATGATCTTGATGCGGTAGGAAGAGCTTTGAAACGCCTGTATCCGGAGTATTGCGATGCATATAATCAGGCAATGGATGGACATATATATTATTGGGGTAATCTGATGGTCACGAGTCTTACGATTCTGAAGGCATATTCGGAATGGCTCTTTGGAATATTTCTGGAGGCGGGAGAGGAGATAGATGTAAGCGGATATGATGATTATCACAAGAGGGTGTACGGCTTTTTGTCAGAGCAGATGTTCTATGTGTTCATGCTTGCAAATGGTCTTAAATATTGCGAGGTCGGAGTCGGAATTTCTGAAGAAAAAGCGGAGACAAGCGAGCTTAAAAATACTTTGAAGCGGCTTATTGCTGAAGGGAAAATCAGTGAGGCAAAGCGGCTTTTCAGCGACAGGCTGAAAACCCGGCCGGATTTGCTTCTGCCGGGCTCGGATATAAATGGCGAGCTTAAGGAAATTTTTCGGCAGCTTGGAGGCATGGGCTGAGTAATTTAAAGATAACTGATTATTTCGTTTACGCGATGCAAATATGTGTGGTCTGCAGTAATTTTCTGCAGACCATTTTTTGCGATTTCCGTGCGCTCTGCTTCATGCTTTAAATAATATCCAATTTTATCCAGAAGGTCGTTTTTGCTGTCATAAAAAACGAAATCCTCGTTGGGCGTGAAGTAATCCAGAAAGTCAGCCTGATAATTTGTCAGCAGAAAGCCGCCCGAGCCCATGATATCAAATGCGCGCAGCGGAATACCGCTCAGAATACTCCGCAGAGAAATATTCAGGTTTATCTTTGCAGTTTTAAAAACATAAGGAGCATAGTCGTAATAATCCACCGGACCATGATTGGCACAGCCTGTAAGCTGCAGTGTTTTATCAGGCGTATAAAGGTCGAGAGAATACTGCTCTGAAACTGCGCTCAGGAGCTCCTTCCTTTCATCGGCTGTAATCTGTCTGTTAATTACATACTGTGCAAAAAGATATTCTATGCTTTCCACACTGTCTGTGCCTGTATGCAGCGGCAGGGAATTCTGCATATCTTTAATGATTTCGGGAGACAGGAGCTGCTGAATAAAATTATAGCCGTATATCTGCTTTTGCACAGCCATGATTCCGTCAAGATAACCGCGCGTGTATTGTGTCAATTTGTCCATGCGCTGGAAAAACTGGTGCTTCTCTGTGTAGAGTGAGCCGATAAAAGCTACCTCATGCTGATTATACCACGGAGTCTTTCTAAAGGAAGCAAAATCCTTCATTGAACACAGCCGTTCTGTGTTTGCGGCCATAGGCAGATAATGTACAGTCTTAATGCCGGCACGGTGGAATTCTAAATATTGTTCTTTATCAAAGACAAATACATAATTGGTAGGATAATTAATTGAATAATGGTACATGCGTACATAAGGGCTGTCATATATCCATGCGACATAAGGAAGCCCTGTTTTTTTACAGGTTACGGAGGCTACAGGAAAATAGTTAAAGGAAAAAATAAAGTCGGGAGACGCAGAATTTATTGCATGAGTAAGTAACTGCTCCGATTCGGCATCTGTCCTTTCGCCCTTATCAGAATATGGGTATTCCACAACCTGATGACCTGACCTGCGGAATGCAGCGATAATATCCTCATTGCCAAAGCTTTTCCATGTTAACATTAAGATTTTCATGTAATGAATCCTCCCGGCGTACCTCTTTCGCTTACCAGCTCCTTTGGGTGAATATGGAAGCTACGATGCCTCTGTATTTTACTATATTATGACGCATATTTATAAAATTATCAAGCGGAATAAAGATAAAAGCTGTTGTGCTTTTAAACTTTATTTTCCGGAGCACTTTTTATTAACGATTTTTTGCAGAAGAATATTGTAAATTTACATTAAATTCGTTATACTGAAAGCAGCACAGCGCAGGCAGCGCTGAAGCTGCAAAGAAAATTTTTAATTGCACTCTTATATTCATCATGTTAGAATAACAAAAAGCATAATTTCTAACTGATGCGCTGAGTCAATGGCGCACATCATTGGTTTTCGTGAAGGAACCGTCTATATTTTATATATCTTTTAGATTCCATGCTTTTTATTTCAAAATTATACAAAAGCAGGGGATTTAAAGGCCCCTGCCATACGGAAAGGGGAATGTAGATGACGAAAGAGAATACTTACATCTCTAATGTGATTGACGCTGCGGAAAGCAGCAAAATCCAATATGACCGCAATGCCAAGAATATTCTGGCAGACAAGCAGATTCTGGCGCGGATACTAAAGTATACATTGGATGAATTCAGGGGGATGGAGATTGAGAAGATTATTTCCTGTATCGAAGGCACCCCATATGTGGGAGAGATACCTGTAGAGCCGGGGCTCACAAATTCGCTGACGGAGCGGATACAGGGAGACACTACGGAGAGCAATATTCAGAATGAGGGAGTGATTTTCTTTGATGTCCGGTTTCATACGCTTCTCGGAGAAGAAAAATGTAAGATTTTGATTGACCTCGAGGCGCAGAAGTCGGGAAATGCAGGCAATCTGGGATATCATATTGAAAACAGAATGACATATTATCTGGGAAGGATGGTGTCTGCGCAGAAGGAGACAGAGTTTCACAAGAGCGATTATGACAGCTTAAAGAAGGTTAAGAGCATCTGGATTTGTATGAATGCGGAGCATGATTCTATTACAAAATTTCGGTTTATGCCGAAGGCAGTATATGGTATTTTGGGTGAAGAACCGATAAGCGACCAGATTGAGGGTGTGCTGATACGTATCCGCAGTAAGGACAATGTAGAGGCATCAAAAAATGAGTTGATTTCCATGCTGGAGGATTTACTTAGAACAGATGATAAGACTATCAAAAAGGATAACCTGCAAAAAAAGCATGGCATCCATATGACGGAGGAATTTGAAGGGAGGCTGAATGTTATGTGCAATATCAGTGAAGTCGTTTTTGAGCAGGCATTTGAAAAAGGGCTTGCACGAGGAATTGAAGATGGAATAGAACGGGGAATAGAACGGGGGATAGAACAGGGAATAGACCAGGGAATAGAGCAGGGAATTGAAAATGTAATAGAACAGGTATT
>JAJQGF010000330.1 GCA_021200695.1 Lachnospiraceae bacterium | reverse complement strand
GTATCCGTGTTGGGCGGAACCATTGGCGAAATGCATGCAAAAAAAATAGTGGGTCTTTATAATATGGCAATGAAAAT
Organism: Lachnospiraceae bacterium; assembly: GCA_021200695.1. Lineage (GTDB taxonomy): Bacteria > Bacillota > Clostridia > Lachnospirales > Lachnospiraceae > Acetatifactor. The sequence continues at coordinate 3,059 of JAJQGF010000330.1, read as the reverse complement.
GGGAGCGCCGGTTATCGGCCTCATTGACTGCGCGGGACTCAGACTGCAGGAGGCAACTGATGCGCTTGCCGCATTTGGCGAAATTTATCTCAAGCAGACATTGGCTTCCGGTGTTATTCCCCAGATTACCGCTATTTTCGGGGTCTGTGGCGGCGGACTTGCATTGTTTCCAACACTCACGGATTTTACATTTATGGAAGAAAAAAATGCAAGGCTTTTTGTCAATGCGCCGAATGCGCTTGACGGAAATATTATTACCAAAAACGATACCTCAACGGCTAAATTTCAGGCTGAGGAGAGCGGTATCGTTGACGTGGTAGCTGACGAGGCTTCTATTTTCAGTCAGATTAGAGAGCTGGTAGGCTTCCTTCCCTCCAACAATGAGGTTGACGCGGATAGTGCTGATGTCACGGATGATTTAAACCGTGCAAATCCTGAGCTTGCAGGATGTGTGGGTGACACCTCCATTGCGCTGTCAATTCTTGCGGATGACAATAATTTCTTTGAGATAAAGGCTGATTATGCAAAGGATATGGTTATCGGATTTATGCGCTTAAACGGAGCTACTGTGGGTGCAGTGGCAAACCGCTGTGAGATTTGCGATGACCAGGGAAAGGTTGTAAGCAGCCGTGATGCCGTGCTTACCGTAAACGGCTGTGAAAAGGCGGCAGACTTTGTTAATTTCTGTGACGCTTTCGGAATACCCGTGTTATCGCTTACAAATGTAAAGGGCTATGAGGCTACCGTATGCTCTGAAAAGGAGATTGCAAAGGCAGCGGCAAAGCTTACATATGCTTTCGCAAATGCGACTGTTCCAAAGGTGAATGTTATAATCGGCAAGGCATTTGGAACCGCTTATGTGGCAATGAATTCCAAAGCTATAGGCGCTGACATTACAATCGCATGGCCTGATGCGCAGGTTGGCACGATGGACAGCGGCCTTGCTGCAAAAATTATGTATGATGGACAGGGAGCTGATATTATCAGCGAGAAAGCGGCAGAGTATGAGGCGCTTGCCGTTAATGTAACTAATGCTGCAAAGAGAGGATATGTGGACCAGATTGTAAATGCAGCCGATACAAGGAAATATGTAATCGGAGCATTTGAAATGCTATATACAAAGCGTGAAGACCGTCCCGACAAAAAGCATGGAACAGTATAGAAAGGGTGATTATAAAATGAAGAAATTTTTAGCATTAATATGTATGATTACCTGCGTCTTTGGACTGACAGCATGCGGAAGTGATGATGAGCTTACTGCGCTTGAGCAGAGCAAGCTGACATCGGCAAGGATATATGCGGTGGACGAGATTATTCCCGATTTGCAGATGTTTATGAATGATGAGAACGCCGCCACTATTGAGGGATATAACTCAGAAGAAATAGAGTATATGGTTGCCGAGAACTTTGGTATCAACACTGACGGATATGCATTCATCAGTGCGGTTTCATCATTTAATTCTGCAAAGGATACAATGGGTAATATTATAGAAATCGGCACTGCGGTTGCAGAAATCGATGATGACCAGATAATCGTCAATGTGGATGTTAAGGGAGAGAAGAAGGATGCAGATGTTGAAATAGTTTTCAGCAATGATATGTTTCTTACTCTTGAGTCGGCATCGCTTAATCCCACCTCGACAATGGGTGAGCTGATGGCAAAGGCGGCTCTGAATACCCTGATTGGTATGGGAACCGTATTTATAGTGCTCATTCTTATAAGCGGCATAATATCTCTTTTCAAATTTATACCCAGGCTTCAGGAGCTGTTTTCCGGCAATAAGAATGCCCCGGGAGCTGAGGGCGCTGATAATGCCGTTGCACATATTGAGGCTCAGGAGGCTGCAGCTGATGAGGCAGACGATTTAGAGCTTGCTGCGGTTATTGCTGCTGCTGTTGCGGCGAGTGAGGGCGCGGACTCTGCGGATGGCTTCGTAGTACGCTCTATCCGTAAGATAAACAGAGCAAGACGTTAGTTGAGACAACAAGTAATTAATTTTTGGAGGAAAAAAATATGAAGAATTATACCATTACCGTTAATGGAAACGTATATGATGTAGTAGTAGAGGAAGGGGCTGCTTCAGGCGCACCTGTAGCGGCAAAGGCTCCCGCAGCTCCCAAGGCAGCACCTAAGGCTGCTCCTAAAGCAGCGCCGAAGGCATCAGGCGCAGCAGGAGGCATAAAGATTGAAGCCGGCGCGGCAGGAAAGGTATTTAAGATTGAGGCAGGTGTCGGTCAGGCTGTAAAGGCAGGAGATTCCGTAATCATAATTGAGGCAATGAAGATGGAGATTCCCGTTGTGGCACCTCAGGACGGCACTGTTGCAAGTATTGATGTTGCAGTGGGCGATGCTGTTGAAGCCGGTGCTGTGCTTGCAACCTTAAATTAATCAAGGCTTTTAATGGTTGTAAAAAGCAAACACTACAGGAGGTCATTAAATGGAATATATTGGTTCTACGCTTAATAACCTGATTCATCAGACAGCGTTTTTTAACCTGACGTGGGGAAACTTTATTATGATTCTGGTTGCCTTGTTCTTCCTTTATCTGGCAATTGGTCGTGAATTTGAACCACTGCTTCTGGTGCCTATTGCATTCGGTATGCTGCTTGTAAATATCTATCCCGATATCATGCTTCATCCCGAGGACGCTTCTAATGGTGCAGGCGGATTATTATATTATTTCTATAAATTAGATGAGTTGGCAATTCTTCCTTCACTTATATTTATGGGTGTTGGCGCTCTGACGGACTTTGGTCCGCTTATTGCCAATCCGAAGAGCTTTTTGCTCGGTGCGGCAGCACAGTTCGGTATATTTGCAGCCTACTTCGGTGCGATAGCATTGGGCTTCAACGATAAGGCGGCAGCCGCTATTTCAATTATCGGAGGCGCAGACGGACCTACCTCCATTTTCCTTGCAGGAAAGCTTGGACAGACCGCCATTATGGGTCCGATAGCGGTGGCTGCGTATTCCTATATGGCGCTGGTCCCTATTATTCAGCCGCCCATAATGAAATTCTTTACGACTGAAGAAGAAAGAAAAATTAAGATGGGTCAGCTT
>JAJQGF010000083.1 GCA_021200695.1 Lachnospiraceae bacterium | reverse complement strand
GCTTTATGTGTTATCTGTATAATATAAGCGGAATGGAGAAGGAGGCACGGGAGCTGCTAAAAAAATGGGCTGCTTTTTCGGCTGCCGAAAATCCGTTATGGAAAAGCCTTGTTAATAAAAATAAATACATTAATAAATATGCGGATCGTACAAAATATTATTACGAAAAGGCATGGGTTGAGCTCCTGTATGGAATTGGCAGATATGCCCTCAGATATTTCGGCAGGCTGATTTCATATGACTGCCTTAAAGAGGAGTATCAGTGTGATGCTGTATTTGCATCCATTCTCTATGGCGATGTAAGGCGCGGAAGAAGATATGCGCAAATGCTTAAGGAATTTTTAAAGAGGGAGAAGCTTAAAAGGGGCAATATCTATTATAATTATTGCAGGAAGCATGTCAGAATAGAAATTCTTTCAATATGGTATGATGATAATGACGGAGAGATAGAAAGGCTTTTGCGTGAGTCTCATAGTATGGAAATATGCCATGACTGCACCAGCTGTCTGTGCAAGGGGCTGGAATGTCTTGAGGTGCTTTTCCTTCTTAAAAAAGGGAAAACAGATGAGGCTGCGGAGAAGCTTGAGAGGAGTCTGCGATTATTTCCCTTTGATGAGTATATGAATGCGCTAAAGCATTCAGGAGCAGCTTACCTGAAATGATTTTAAAGGAAAGAGTGAGAAATTATGATTATAGGAATAGATTTGGGGACTACTAACAGTCTGGCTGCATATTTTAACGGTGACAGACCCGAAATTATCCCAAACAGATTGGGGAAGAAGCTTACACCCTCAGTTGTTAGCGTGGACGAGGAGGGTAATGTATATGTGGGTGAGACTGCAAGGGAGAGGATGAGTCTCTATCCGGAGACAGTAGCCCAGAACTTCAAGCGGAGTATGGGAACGGAGAGAGAATATCTGCTGAGCGGAAGAAAATTTAAGCCGGAGGAGCTCTCCAGTCTGGTGCTTAGAGCGCTTAAGGAGGACGCTGAGGCGTTTTTGGGCGAGCCTGTGACAGAGGCGGTGATAAGCGTCCCGGCATATTTTGACGACAGGAGAAGAAAGGCGACCAGACGTGCGGGAGAGCTTGCGGGGCTTAAGGTGGAGAGAATGATTTCAGAGCCTACTGCGGCGGCAGTTGCATATGGCCTGTATGATAAAACCCGCGATACGCGTTTCCTTGTGTTTGACCTGGGGGGAGGCACCTTTGATGTATCCATATTGGAGTTGTATCACAATATACTTGAGGTAAGAGCTGTTGCCGGCGATAATTATCTTGGCGGAGAGGATTTTACCGAGATTATGGCGAAGCTTTTTATGCATAAGAGCGGATTACAGCTTCAGGATTTAAACGAGAAGGAGCAGATAAGGCTTTACAGGCAGGCTGAGAAGGCGAAGTGTGCCATCAGCGATGAGACTGAGGTCACGATGAGCTTTCTTTATAAGGAGGAAACAAAGGAGGAGACAATTACATACAGAGAATATGAGGAAGGATGCGAAGAGCTTCTGCAGAAAATAAGAGAGCCGGTGAAGAAATCCCTCGCGGATGCGGGACTGAAGCTGGGGGATATTGATGATGTTCTGCTCATAGGAGGCGCCACAAGACTGTCAATAGTCAGGGATTTTCTCATAAGGCTGTTCAGAAAGTTTCCTGATACAAAAATGAACCCTGATGAGACTGTGGCTCTCGGCGCTGCTGTGCAGGCGGCTATGAAGGAACGTAGAGAAGAGGTAAAGGAGGTAATCCTTACGGATGTGTGTGCCTTTACACTTGGCACTGAGATTGTGGTTGAGTATGGGGAGGGCAGACTTGAGAGCGGAAGATTCTGCCCTATTATCGAGAGAAATACGGTAATACCTGCAAGCCGGACGGAGAGGCTTTATACTGCAATGGACAATCAGGATAAGGTAAGGATACGCGTACTGCAGGGAGAGAGCCGTTTTGCAAGAAATAATCTGTATCTTGGAGAAATAGATGTTAAGGTGCCTAAGGCACCAAAGGGGCAGGAGGCCGTTGATGTCACATACACGTATGATATTAACTCGCTGCTTGAGGTGGAGGTTAAGGTTGTATCCACTGGAACCATCGAGAAAATGGTAATTAAGGGCGAAGATAACCAGATGACAGATGATGAGATAAAAAAGCGTATGGAGGAGTTGTCTTATTTAAAGACACAGCCCAGGGATTATGAGGAAAATCGCCTTGTGCTTTTAAGAGCAGAAAGGACTTACGAGGAGACGCTCGGAGAGCGCAGAAAAAAGCTGGACCACTATATAACCGCATTTGAAGCCGCACTTGATAAGGGAGACCATGATGGCATACTTAAGGCAAGGGAAGCGCTGAATGATATACTTGAGGAAGAGAACGAGTAAAGCGGGATATCTATTCTGAGAGATATAATTGGATGCGATTCTGTATGACCTTAGCAACCTCCTGCTCTGTTTTAACGCCATTAAAATAGTATTGCGCTTCCTCCAGGATTATTTCATATATTACGTCATCTGTCCGATCCTCGTAGGCGTTTTCAATAATGGCATAAAAGCTTTCGTTGTATTCCTCTGTCCATTCCGGCAATTCTGATATTTCATCATCACCGAGAATTTGGGGCCGGATATTTTGTAATCGGTTCAGCAATTCATCTGTTCTTGCGGGAAGATAAAGTGACTCGTAAACCGTTCCTGAATCGCATAAAAGTACATATTCGATAAACTGCCATGCGCCTTCCTTGTTGGAACTGTTTGAAGGAATAGCATAACGAGGACCGCGGGCATCCAGCCATGCGCCTGCTTGCCCGTCGGACGACGGGATTCCCTTCAGCGCGAGAACGCCGGTATTACCGGATGAAAGAGAAACCTTTGTTTGGAACATAAGGAAAGACTCCGGTATTGTAAGCGTCGTTGGCTCAAGCAGGCATCTTTTGTTTACGATATCATAAAAAAATGAAATATTTGCGCTATCCTCCAAGAATGTATGCTCGGAAGCCGCCGAAATGCGTAAAATCCGATAAAAAAGCTCTTGTTCAAAGGAACAGGTTTTGTCTGAATTGTCAACGAATTCAGCAAGCCCCATCCTCATAAGACATTCCAACGTCATATCGGAGGAATAATTGAACAGCGAAATATCAGGATATCGATCTTTTAAATAAAGA
>JAJQGF010000142.1 GCA_021200695.1 Lachnospiraceae bacterium | reverse complement strand
ACCTTTACAGGTGCAAGGGCAGGATGAAAATGCAGAACAGTCCTGACATCTCCGCCCTCAAGCTCCTCCTCATCATATGCAGCGCAGAGGAATGCAAGCACCACTCTGTCGGCTCCAAGCGAGGGTTCAATAACATATGGTATATACTTCTCCTTCTTTTCATCATCAAAGTAAGACATATCCTCACCGGATACATTCTGATGCTGAGTAAGGTCATAGTCTGTTCTGTCTGCTATTCCCCACAGCTCACCCCAGCCAAACGGGAAAAGAAATTCAATATCTGTCGTTCCCTTGCTGTAGAAGGAAAGCTCCTCAGGAGAATGATCCCTAAGGCGCATCTCCTCCTCCTTTATTCCAAGCTTCAACAGGAAATCGCGGCAGAAGCCTCTCCAATATTGAAACCATTCCATATCTGTTCCGGGCTCACAAAAGAATTCCAGCTCCATCTGCTCAAATTCTCTTGTGCGGAAGGTAAAGTTTCCAGGGGTAATCTCATTTCTGAAGGACTTTCCTATCTGTCCAATACCAAAGGGAAGCTTTTTTCTGGAGGTTCTCTGTACATTCTTAAAGTTTACAAAAATGCCCTGTGCCGTCTCCGGCCTCAAATATACCGTACTTTTTGCATCCTCGGTCACTCCCTGGAAGGTCTTAAACATAAGGTTAAACTGCCGTATATCGGTAAAGTTATGTTTTCCGCACTCAGGACACGGAATCTCCTTCTCATCAATAAAGCTCTTCATCTGCTCATGACTCCACGCATCCACGCTTTCCTCGAGTTTAATTCCATTGTCTGCACAGAAGTCCTCGATAAGCTTGTCCGCCCTGAAGCGCTCATGGCATTCCCGGCAATCCATAAGCGGGTCAGAAAAGCCTCCTATATGGCCGCTTGCCACCCATGTCTGCGGATTCATAAGTATTGCACAGTCCACACCTACATTATACGGATTTTCCTGTACAAATTTCTGCCACCATGCCTTTTTTACATTATTTTTAAGCTCTACACCGAGATTGCCGTAATCCCAGGTATTTGCCAGGCCGCCGTATATCTCGGAGCCCGGATATACAAAGCCCCTTGCCTTTGCCAGAGCCACTATCTTGTCCATTGTCTTTTCCATTGCTTATATCTCCATTCTTTATTTTTACTTTTTAAGTATTATTATTACATAACCTTCAGCCTGCGTTGCATCAATGCCTCCGTCCTCTCCGGACACAGCTCCCTCGCTCAGGTATACTGCGCTTTGCGGACAATATATCATTAATTTTTCATCAGTAATGATAACATGCCTGTCAGCAAGCTTATCCGTATCCGCAGCGTCCGAATTTTTAATGCCTGTCACATTTGAGAAATCCAACGCACCGTCAAGCTCAGTGCCGGGCAGCTCTGAAAATGCCTCCGCCACGGTTCCATAAAAAATATTTCCCTCATTGATACCGTTATAATGTATATATGACGTATAATCATATACCACGCGTACTCTCGGGTTTCCGTCCTCCATAAGCTCAACAGCTCTTGCGGTCACTGAGTCGGCGCCGTTTTGTTTATTGTATTCAGAGGCCTCCTCCCTCGCCATTACAGTCAGCTCAGAGAGTTCATAATAATCCTTATCAAAATCTCTTACCAAATATGAAGTGATGCTTCCGTCATCATTTACCACAATGGTATCCTGCTCCACCACATCAGGAAACTTTGTCTGCCCGCATGCCGACAAAGCGAATACAACAATGATGAGACCAGCATATATTCTCAAACGCCCTCTCATAAGAGCCTCCTTTTAACACATAAAATTAAAACACTGCACAATAAAATGATTTTAACACAGTGTTTTCAGTATTTCAAGACTTTTGAATTTGCAATCCATAAACCTCCTGCAGTATTCCGCAGCAACTGTCTGAAGCTCCTTCAGCACCGTTCCGGACACCGCAAAGGTATATAGCTTTTCTATGGGGCTTTTCTCTATGTAGTTCATTGCATAGACTGTAGATTCCAAAAGGCTTATGTCAGAGGGTACACCCGGATATTCACCGTTTACCTCAATCGCCTTAAGCTCATATATACATTTAATAAGCTCATTCTGAAGCGAAGGAGAACACAATGCTCTCAGGGTCTGGTACAAAAGCTTAAGCATCCGGCTCTCGTCATTATTTTCCCTGGTATAATAATCGGCAATCTCAGCAAAATACATTCCGTAACATGCGCCGATATAATCCTTCATCAGGCTCTCAAAAAAATTCTGTATTTCCACATCCGAAACTGTATAAGCCGTCCTTCCCTCGTACAGCTTAAAGATGCCAAAGCAAAAGGGATTAGTAGCCGCGCCAAAGCGGCTTCCCTGCTTTCTGGCTCCTCTTGCAAAAGCCGAAAGCTTACCTCTCTCCTTAGTAAGCAGTGTTATCCTCCTGTCGTACTCTCCCACCGGCATCTGCTTTAAAATTATCCCCGTTACACATACGAATTCCTGCATAAGGATTTGTCTCCCGTCCTCCCAAAGAGATATCTTCATTCCTTCGTTCACCGGTGATACCCTCTAAATTTCTGTATCTTAAATAATCCTCTATCCGTCCGGTGCTTTCAAACTGCTTCCAATAACTGATATCTTTCACACTTTGTTCCCCCATTTGCATCTGAATATATTATATGCTTATAGGGTCTGCAAATTTTGCTTTTCTATTCTGACTTTCTGTTCTGATTTTACGCTGTTAACTTTTATTTAAGCTCTGCATCCTTTGGATTATAACCATAATTCTTAAGGAGGAAATCGCTGTCCCTCCAATCCTTTTTTACCTTAACCCAAAGCTTAAGATTAACCTTCATTTCAAGCATATCCTCTATGTCACGCCGTGCCTGCGAGCCAATGCTTTTCAGTATCTGGCCGCCCTTGCCTATTACTATTCCCTTATGGGAGGCCTTTTCGCAGACAATAGTGGCTTCAATGTCGCAAATATTCCTTCTTTCCTTCATGCTCTCAACGCTGACCGCAATACCATGAGGAATCTCCTCCGACAAAAGCCGCAGCGCCTTCTCTCTGATAAGCTCAGCAACTAATTGACGCACAGGCTGGTCTGTCACGGTATCCTCGTCATAAAATGCCGGACAATAGGGCAGATACTTTAAAATGCATTTAACAACCTCATCCGTGTTATCGCCCTTAAACGCTGATACGGGAACTATCTCCTCAAAATCCAA
>JAJQGF010000014.1 GCA_021200695.1 Lachnospiraceae bacterium | reverse complement strand
GTCTCCACAAGATTTATATAGCAGCCCACACGCATGCCCCTGAATCTTTTTCCGGCAAGCATGCCCTCAAACAGCGCCCTGTTGTCCCGCTCATATCTCTCGTCAGCAAAAAGCTGCTCACGGTTCGGACTTCTGTTAATATCCTCAAGCGTCACAAAATGCCCCATCTCCCATACATCAGGCACCATGCCGTCAAATTTAAGATAGGCAAGCTGACACAGAGAAAGGCTGTCCACATCATTCAGGGGCATATCATAAAAAGAATAATCACCGTATTCCTTTAAATAATCAATAATTGTACCCATATAAGCACCGATTTTTTTACCAAGCTTTAATCCGAAGCGTCTCATAATAAATATTATTTACCCCGGATATTCTTGTTTATTCTATCACACTCTTCCTTTTCTTTCCAGCACATTGCCTAAATGTTTATATTTTGTTGACACAATTTTCTATATATTTTATAATTTGATATGGATATATAATATGTTTGTACAATAATATAAATGTAAACATAATGGAGGATAAACATATGCAACATACAGAATCAGATACTGTCTCTGCCACAAATAACCAGACAATCAAAGAGGAAGCAAGTCCCAAAAAAAAGAAAAAAATTTTTGGCATACAGAAAAAGCTGCTCTTAATTATTCTTCCGCTTTTCCTGCTTTCCTTTGTAATCACGGCCTCGCTTATATTTATAAACAGCTCTCAGACAATCCTGTCCACTTCAAAGCTTACACTTGAGAAGGAAGCCGATTCAAATTTAAAAACTGTCACCATAAAGCTGCTTACGTCGACCGGCAGCACAAGTGTTGAGCAGGCCTTCACCCAATTAACGGTATATCCCCAGACAAGAGAGGAGCTTTACAGCGATGTTGCGGATATAAAGCTTATGGAGGACGGCAGAGTATTCCTTGTAGACACCCGTTCACAGACAATCCTCTCACACAGCGATTCTGATTATGTCGGAACTGTATTATCAGACCTTGATGCGGATTCCTTTTACGGTGAAATATCCGCCATCATGTCCTCCGGCAGCACCGCTATAAACGAAGCAAATGACGGACTTGAGCAGTATTATGTCATAGTCTCCTATATGGACGGAGCGCCGTGGGCATTGGTATCATACATATCCAAAACCTATATCCTGTCAGACCTTGCAAACCTTTTTTATTATATTATCGCTGTATTCGTGATTGTACTTGCAATTGTTATAGTCGTTGTAAGCTTTTTCGTGCGCCAGATGCTTATGCCGATAAAATCGCTCACCAATACAATAACCACTATATCCGACGGCGATTTCTCGGTCGATATCAAGACAAGCAGAAATGACGAGATTACCGTTATGAGCGCCTCACTCAGGGATTTTGTGGAGGTAATGAGAGAGGTAATATCAGATATACGTGAGATATCTGAACAGCTTGCCGGCTCAAGTGATATTACCAAAGAGGTTGCCGGCGCACTGAACGAAGCCTCCGGCTCCCAGGCAGATTCAATGGGAGATGTAAAGGTTACTCTCGACCAGGTTGCCGCAGGTGTACAGGAGCTTGCCGAACACGCAACCACACTTTCAAGCGTAGTTACCGAGACCAATATTAAGGGTGAAGATGCAAGGGAGAACATGAAGTCCACCGTTGACGTTGCTTCAAGGGGCCGCTCAGATATGGAAACCGTGGGAAGCACAATGAACTCCATAGTTTCCTCAATAAAGGAATTACAGGGAATCGTAACAAAGGTAAGCGTATCCACCGAAAAGATTAATTCGATGGTCGCTCTTATAAGCGATATTTCAGACCAGACAAACCTTTTGTCACTTAATGCCTCCATAGAAGCCGCCAGAGCCGGCGATGCCGGAAGAGGCTTCGCAGTTGTCGCCGAGGAAATCAGAAAGCTTGCGGAAATTAGCGCTGACTCGGCAAATAAGATAGGCGAAATAATAAGGCAGGTAAACGAGGACGTAGCCGGAATGGTAGAGCAGACAGAAATGAGCGTCTCATATGTCGAGGAAAATTCCAATAAAATTACCGATACCTGCGTAATATTTGAAAATATTTACAAAAATGTTTCCAATACAAATGAAATACTCACCAATATTGTTGACAGAATCAACCAGGTAGAGGACGTTGCTACCAACATTGCCGCGCTGTCACAGGAGCAGTCAGCAAGCACTGAAGAGATTCTTGCTTCTACCGAGGTTCTTGCAGGAAATTCACTTCAGCTGTCAGCCGACAGCAAAAAGGTTGCCGAAAGTGCCGATAAGGTATCGGAAGCTTCCTTCACGCTTACCGAGCACATGAAAAGATTTAAAATTTAAGGCACATCATTTATGCCTGACATAATTAAAAACGGCGCCCGAATACGTTATTCAGGCGCCGTTTTTTAATTGTTCCTTAATTCCATGTCAAGATATTCCCTCTCCTCCATAACGCTCTTATATGCGGGACGAATTATCTTATCCATATTTATAAGCTCCTCAAGTCTGTGGGCACTCCAGCCTACTATTCTTGCTATTGCAAATATCGGAGTATAAAGCTCAAGAGGTATTTCAAGCATGCTGTACACAAATCCGCTGTAGAAATCTACATTTGCGCTGACTCCCTTATAGATATGTGACTTCTGCGCGATAATCTCCGGCGCTATACGCTCTATCATTGAATAAAGGGCAAAATCCTTCTCCCTTCCCTTAGCAGATGCAAGCTGTTCCACAAATGCCTTAAACACCTGCGCTCTGGGGTCGGATAAGGAGTATACTGCATGACCCATTCCGTATATTAATCCCCTTTTATCAAATGCCTCTCTGTTTAAAATCTTAGTAAGGTAGCTTCTGACCTCCTCCTCATCAGACCAATCAGATACATGCATTTCAATATCACGCATCATCTCCACCACCTTGATATTAGCTCCTCCATGCTTAGGTCCCTTAAGGGAGGATAAAGCGGCGGCAATTACAGAGTAGGTATCTGAGCCTGACGAGGTTACAACACGTGTGGTAAAGGTAGAATTATTGCCTCCTCCATGTTCCATATGCAGGACAAGAGCAATATCCAGAACCCTTGCCTCAAGCTCGGTATAACGCTTATCCGGACGCAGCATCATAAGAAGATTCTCTGCGGTTGACAGCTTCTTCTGCGGTCTGTGAATGTACATGCTCTCATCGTTTGTGTAATGGTTGTATGCATGGTATCCATAC
>JAJQGF010000072.1 GCA_021200695.1 Lachnospiraceae bacterium | reverse complement strand
ATTCTGTAATATACATCGGCAATTATTTAAAAAAATTAATAGCTTCTTCCCGCCTTTTCAAACATTTTTTTAATATAAATTCCAGTATATGAATTTTTTGATTTTATAATTTCTTCGGGTGTCCCCTCCGCAATGACTGTTCCACCCTTGTCTCCGCCCTCGGGGCCTATATCAATGATATAATCGGCGGTCTTTATTACATCAAGATTGTGCTCTATAACGACTACGGTGTTTCCGTTGTCGGCAAGCCTGTGCAGAATGTCAACAAGCTTATGAACATCTGCAAAATGAAGTCCGGTCGTAGGCTCATCAAGAATATATATTGTCTTTCCGGTGCTTCTGCGGCTAAGCTCTGTTGCAAGCTTGATTCTCTGCGCCTCTCCTCCTGACAGCGTTGTTGATGGCTGCCCCAGCCTTAGATAACCAAGTCCTACGTCATACAGAGTCTCTATTTTACTCCGTATTGATGGAACATTTTCAAAAAATTTCACTGCGTCCTCCACAGTCATATCCAGCACATCAAATATATTTTTCCCTTTATATTTTACCTCCAATGTCTCACGATTGTACCTCTTTCCGCCGCAGACCTCGCACGGTACATATACATCCGGCAGGAAATGCATTTCAATTTTTATAATGCCGTCACCGCTGCATGCCTCGCATCTGCCGCCCTTTACATTAAAGCTGAAGCGACCCTTTCCATAGCCCTTAGCCTTTGCATCTGCCGTTGCCGCAAACAATTCCCTAATCTGGTCGAATACTCCTGTATACGTTGCAGGGTTTGAACGCGGTGTACGTCCTATAGGAGACTGGTCAATGTTAATCACCTTGTCAAGCTGTTCAATCCCTTCAATGCCCTTGTGTTTACCGGGTATACATCTTGCACGGTTAAGCTTTCTTGCAAGATGCTTATAAAGTATCTCATTGACGAGAGAGCTCTTGCCCGAGCCGGACACCCCTGTCACACACGTAACTACGCCCAGCGGAAAATCAACATTTATATTTTTAAGATTATTTTCGCATGCACCCAAAACCCTGAGCCAGCCTGTCGGCTTCCTTCGTACGGCCGGAATGGGAATTGACCTTTTGCCGCTCAAATACTGTCCCGTTACCGACTCAGGAACCTTCATTATTTCCTCCGCGGTGCCACAGGCAACCACCTGACCGCCATGCTCTCCCGCACCCGGACCTATGTCCACAACATAATCTGCTGCAAGCATGGTGTCCTCATCATGCTCCACGACAATCAGCGTATTTCCAAGGTCTCGAAGATTTTTAAGCGCTGCAAGAAGCTTGTCATTATCCCTCTGATGGAGACCTATGCTTGGTTCATCCAGAATATAGCACACCCCTACAAGACCCGAGCCAATCTGCGTTGCCAGACGTATTCGCTGTGCCTCTCCTCCGGAAAGTGTAGCCGCCGCCCTGGAAAGTGACAGATATTCAAGGCCAACATCAACAAGGAAGCCAACCCTGCCTCTTATCTCCTTAAGAACCTGAACGCCTATCATGTTCTGCTGCTCGGTAAGCTTCAAATTATTTATAAACTTCGACAGCTCGCGTATTGACAGAGATGTCACCTCATAAATATTCTTATCGGCAACAGTTACCGCCAGAGACTCCTTTTTAAGTCTCATGCCTTTACATTCATTGCATGGTGTAATTCGCATAAAGGTTTCGTACTCCTGCTTGGTTATATCAGAGGAGGTCTCACGATATTTTCTCTCTACATTTTTAATAAGGCCCTCAAACGCAACCGGATATACTCCCGTTCCCCGTTGTCCCGTATAATGCACCAACACCTCCTTGCCATTTGTGCCATGCAATAAAATATTTCTAATCTTATCAGGATAATCCTCATACGGCGTGTCAAGGTCAAATTTATATTCCTTGCAGAGAGCCTGAAGTATTGCATTTGTAAAGCTTCCCTTGTCTGCGCAGGACTGCCATCCCATCACAGTAATCGCCCCTTCATTAATACTCAGCCGCTTGTCGGGAATCATTAAATCCTCGTCAAATTCCATCTTATATCCCAGGCCAAAGCATACAGGACATGCACCAAACGGATTATTAAAGGAAAAGCTTCTGGGCTCAACCTCGCTTACAGATATACCGCAGTCCGGGCAGGCAAAGCTCTGGCTGAAGCTCATGGTCTCTCCTCCGATTACATCAACAATAAGAAGCCCTTCCGCAATGTTGAGCACACTTTCTATAGAGTCCGCAAGGCGTCTCTCTATTCCCGCCTTTACCACCAGTCTGTCCACAACTATTTCTATATTGTGCTTAATATTTTTCTCAAGCTTTATGTCCTCGGAAAGCTCATAAAGATTACCGTCAATTCTGACCCTTACATATCCGCCGCGCTTTGCCCTTTCAATAACCTTTGCGTGTTCTCCCTTTTTTCCCCGTACAACCGGTGCCAGAAGCTGAAGCTTAGTGCCCTCAGGCAGGGACATTATCCTGTCCGCCATCTGGTCTACCGTCTGTCTGGCTATCTCCTTTCCACACTTCGGACAATGCGGAATGCCTATTCTGGCATACAGAAGCCTGAAATAGTCATATATCTCGGTTACGGTTCCAACTGTAGAGCGGGGGTTGCGGTTCGTAGATTTCTGGTCTATGGATATCGCCGGAGACAAGCCCTCTATGCTCTCCACATCAGGCTTCTCCATCTGACCGAGAAACTGTCTCGCATATGAGGATATTGACTCCATGTAACGTCTCTGACCTTCGGCATAGATTGTGTCAAACGCAAGCGAGGATTTGCCAGAGCCTGACACTCCCGTCATAACTATCAGCCTGTCACGTGGAATTTCCAAATCTATTCCCTTTAAGTTATTTTCTTTAGCGCCGCGTATTTTGATGTATTCATGTCCATCCATCCTTTTGACTTTTTCCATCGTAATACCTTCACTCCTTATCTGCTTCATTAAGTCTCTGCTTTAATTCTATCATCTTATCCCTTAGCTCTGCCGCCGCTTCAAAGTTCAAATCAGCCGCTGCGCGCTGCATCTTTTTCTGAATATCTGCAATTAGCCTTGTAAGCTCATTTCTGCTCATTGATTCGGGGTCCTTTTCAAACGAAATTTCCTCCCTGGCTATTACCTTAGATATGCTTATAAGCTCTCTTACCGCTTTTTTAATGGTCTGTGGCGTAATACCATTTTCCTCATTATACTTTTTCTGTATCTCCC
>JAJQGF010000323.1 GCA_021200695.1 Lachnospiraceae bacterium | reverse complement strand
AAATTATAGTATTTCTATTCTGCCGAGTCAGTATTCTCCATTTGTGCCTTCTGTATCTCCGGGAAAGCAGAATACATCGGTGCCTCATCCGAGCCGTGGAATTTACGTCTTACATAGTTTGAGGTTATTTTGCCAACTGTGCCAGACAGCGCAAGCACACCGATAAGGTTTGGTATCATCATCAGACCGTTAAAGGTATCTGAAAGCTCCCACGCAAGGTCAAGACTCATGGTGCATCCAAAGAATGTCATTATAATAAATACAACCTTATATACTACCATAGCCTTAGTACCAAACAGATACTCAAATGCCTTTGAACCGTAATGACTCCAGCCCAAAACAGTAGAATATGCAAAAAGCAGGATGGCTATTGCAATAAATTTAGGTCCCAGACCTCCGAATACAGTTGCAAAGGCTTCGCCAACAAGTCCGGAGCCCGCATTTGCGGAAATCATCTCACCCGTCTCAAGATTTACAAGCCCTGAGGAAAGGATTACAAATGCAGTAAGCGAACACACTACTATTGTATCGGCAAAAACCTCAAATATACCCCACATTCCCTGACGCACGGGCTCTTTTACATTTGAATTGGAGTGAACCATTACAGATGAGCCGAGACCCGCTTCATTTGAGAAGGCGCCACGCTTAAAGCCCCATGTAATCGCAGTTTTTATTCCATAGCCTACAACACCGCCACCTGCGGCCTTTAATGAAAACGCGCCCTTAAATATTGATGTAATAACCTCACCGAACATGCCTACATGCAGAATACAGATGACAAGCGCACCCACAATGTAGAGCAATGCCATAAACGGAACTATTTTCTCCGTTACCGATGCCACTCTCTTTAACCCTCCGAGTATAACAAGCGCAGACAGCACGGCAATTACAATGCCTGTCACATATGTAGGAACTCCAAATGCTGAATTCATATTTCCCGCAATAGAGTTGGTCTGGCTCATATTTCCGATTCCAAAGCTTGCAAGTACGCAGAAGCAGCTGAATAATACCGCAAGGACACAGCCTATCTGTCTACAGCCCTTCTTAGCGCCGAGACCGTCCCTGAGATAATACATGGCGCCTCCGCTCCACTCTCCGTTGTCGTTCTTTCTGCGGTAAAATATTCCAAGAACATTTTCAGAGTAATTGGTCATCATTCCGAAAATTGCCATTATCCACATCCAGAAAACAGCGCCCGGACCTCCTGAGATAATCGCGGTTGCAATACCTACGATATTACCCGTGCCAATCGTTGCCGCAAGTGCGGTACAAAGGCTCTGGAACTGAGAAATGGATTTATCCTCTTTTCCTGTATGGCGTGTGATGTGTCTGTCGGTAAATACCGAGCCTATCGTCTCCTTAATCCAGAAAGCGAAATGTCTGAACTGAAAGCCCTTATTTACTACAGTCATTACAATACCGGCAATAAACAGAAGCGCAATACCAAAGGTCCCCCATACCACACCTCCGACTATGCCGTTCACATTTGCAATCGTCTCTAACATTCTTCTCTCCTCCAAACGTAAATTTATACATAAAAATAGCAGCCAACCGTTACCGGCCACCTGCTGCGTACCGCACAGACCCCGCTTCAGGCGTTTAATTCTTACATCTCACCCCTTTGTGAGCGTCCGATACTTTTTACATCTTAACATTGTTTTGTATAAAAAACAATAAAATTTTACATATTTTTTATTGTTTTTTAACTTTAATTTCTTTTTTGCCCCTTCGAAGCATATATTAGGTAAGATTCATATCAATTGACAGGAATAAATTACAATGAAAATTGCAATTCTGGGAAGAAAAGAATATACCGGTAACTATGAGCGCTTCATTTCGCAGATGCCCGCCATACCAATAGTGACGCTGAAGCCCTCCGTGCTCACTGAATGCGATGCCCTGCTGCTGCCGGGGGGCGGCGATATTGAGCCGGCATTTTTCGGTGAAAAAAACTGCGGCTCAGAAAATATTGACACTGAGCTCGATATACTTCAGTTTCAGGCTCTTGACTGCGCCATATGCAAAAGGCTGCCTGTCCTCGGCATATGCAAGGGCATGCAGCTTATAAATGTCTCCTTCGGAGGCAGCATTAACCAGAATATGCAGACCGCCTCCATTCATAAATACAACGGACGCGACAGCTATCATGCTTCAGTAATATCGGAAAGCTCATGCCTTTATGAGCTCTATGGAGGAAGCGCAAGAATAAACAGCGCCCACCATCAGTCCGTCAACCGTCTGGGAAATGGTCTCAGCGCCATACAATGGTGTCCCGATGACGGATGCATAGAAGCCATAGTACATGAATACCTTCCTGTTCTCGGGCTGCAGTGGCACCCTGAGAGGCTATCGCCCTCTGAGACTACTCTTGACGGGAAGCGCCTTCTCTCTCTTCTCTCCTTTTGGCTCTATGTCTCCGGGAAGAAATATATTTTTCCTTCTTTGCGCTGACCTCCTCAGCCATATGAAGACGCAGCACCTCAAACAGGGATTTAAATATTTCCCTTATTACATTCATGGTTTCCGCGTCAACATCTCTCATCGCAGAAAGCACCCTGTTAATGCTTTTCTTCCAATCCGAGGCCAATGTTATCAGGTCCTCCGCCTGAGATGCACATATAACCTGATAAAATGTGTCCACGAAGGCATGAAGCTGCTCTTCATTAAGAGATAATATCCAATCGTTAAGCGCTTCGTCCATGAAGCGGGCGCCCTCATCCAATTCGCTGACCCTGATAAAGTCCCTGCCCTCTACCTTCCATGTAAACGGATTATGCTGCGCCACTCCTATACTCCTGCTTTCCACCACCTGAAAATGTATATCCCTCTCAAAAAGCATTCCTACCAGCGATGAATGCGGAA
This sequence comes from Lachnospiraceae bacterium, assembly GCA_021200695.1. Classification (GTDB taxonomy): domain Bacteria; phylum Bacillota; class Clostridia; order Lachnospirales; family Lachnospiraceae; genus Acetatifactor. The sequence goes on along the minus strand of JAJQGF010000323.1, from coordinate 341 downwards.
GTATTTTTACTACCCTGTCAGCTATATTTTCATATTTGCCGTCCTTAAGCACCTCGGGCCTGAAGCCCGGTCCATCCATGCTATAAACCTTCTTTATCCTGCTTCTTACACTCTCGGCGCAGTTCATTGCGCTGTAGACCGCCAGATTTTCACCCTTTGAATGACCTCCGATGTAAAACGGAGCCCTGATTTTCCCTGTGACCATATTGAGATATTTTACACTGTATGACTGACCGGGGACCGGCGACAGAAATGCCATGTTAAAGTCCTCCTTCCAACCGACTATAGTCTCGTCAGTACCTCTGAAGGCAATATAAATTGTCGCATCCTCCATTATAAAC